>CABUCP010000296.1 GCA_902490055.1 uncultured Klebsiella sp.
ATGCCTCCACGTATCCCATATTACCGACCCCGAAGGGCACCCCGGAATATGTGTCGATACGTGTGTGTTATTTACACAATATGAGTATGTCGCTTACGTCCATCCTTGTGTATCTGAGATGGAACGGAAGTCCGGCGCGCTTTATACCACAAAACCAGCCCAAGCACCAACTCTTGTTGACGTCGCGTGCTGTTAATGATTCTCAATTTGGCACCAGCGCACCCGGACTGTTACCATTGTCAGGACTTAATCTATTATTGTCGAAAAAACCGACACTGCTGGACATATTCCATGGCTATATCTATCAAGACATCTGAAGACATCGAAAAAATGCGCGTCGCCGGCCGCCTGGCCGCCGAAGTGCTGGAAATGATCGAACCCTACGTTAAACCGGGCGTTAGCACCGGCGAACTGGATCGCATCTGCAACGACTACATCGTTAACGAGCAGAAAGCGGTCTCCGCCTGCCTCGGCTACCACGGTTTCCCAAAATCGGTCTGTATCTCTATTAATGAAGTGGTCTGTCACGGCATCCCGGATGACGGCAAGCTGCTGAAAGACGGCGATATCGTCAATATCGACGTGACCGTGATTAAAGATGAATTCCACGGCGACACCTCAAAAATGTTCATCGTCGGTAAACCGACTATCCTCGGCGAGCGCCTGTGCCGCATCACCCAGGAAAGCCTGTATCTGGCGCTGAAAATGGTCAAGCCGGGCATCAACCTGCGCACCATCGGCGCGGCAATCCAGAAGTTCGTCGAAGCGGAAGGTTTCTCCGTGGTTCGCGAATACTGCGGTCACGGCATCGGCCGCGGCTTCCACGAAGAACCGCAGGTACTGCACTACGATTCTGCAGAAACCGACGTAGTGCTCAAGCCGGGCATGACGTTCACTATCGAACCGATGGTCAACGCCGGCAAGAAAGAGATCCGCAGCATGAAGGACGGTTGGACGGTGAAAACCAAAGACCGTAGCTTGTCTGCGCAGTACGAGCATACTATTGTGGTAACCGATAACGGCTGCGAAATTCTAACGCTACGCAAGGATGACACCATCCCGGCGATAATCTCGCACGAAGCATGATGAAAAGCCGGCGCCCGCCGGCTTTTTTATTAGATAGCTTTTTCTTATGGTGACGCGATGAGCAACTCTTTACCTGACACAGCCTCTCCTCTTCTGCCCATCCCACCGGAACACCCAGTGAGTTGGCCGCAGGGCGATCTGAACTGTGCCGCAATCAAGGCGCGCATCGATACCTTCCAGCACTGGCTCGGAGAGGCGTTTGATAACGGTATCGCCGCAGAGCAGCTCATCGCGGCGCGCACCGAGTTTATTGACCAGTTGCTGCAGCGGCTATGGGTCGACTACGGCTTTGATACGATTAACGATATGGCGCTGGTCGCGGTCGGCGGCTATGGCCGCGGCGAACTGCACCCGCTTTCTGACGTCGACCTGCTGATTCTGAGCCGCAAAAAGCTGCCGGACGACCAGGCGCAAAAGGTCGGCGAGCTGTTAACCCTGCTATGGGACGTCAAGCTTGAAGTCGGCCACAGCGTGCGTACCCTCGAGGAGTGTTTGCTCGAAGGGCTCGCGGATCTCACCGTCGCCACTAACCTGATTGAATCACGCCTGCTCATTGGAGACGTCGCGCTATTCCTTGAACTGCAAAAACATATTTTTAGCGACGGTTTCTGGCCATCGGAAAAATTCTTCGCCGCTAAGGTCGAAGAACAGAATGTTCGCCACCAGCGCTATCACGGCACCAGTTACAACCTCGAGCCGGACCTCAAAAGCAGCCCTGGCGGCCTGCGCGATATCCATACTCTACAGTGGGTGGCCCGCCGCCACTTCGGCGCAACCTCGCTTGATGAGATGGTTGGCTTCGGCTTCCTGACCGAAGCCGAGCGCAATGAGCTTAACGAATGTCTGCACCAGCTCTGGCGCATCCGCTTTGCTCTGCACCTGGAAGTTAACCGCTACGATAACCGCCTGCTGTTCGACCGCCAGCTAAACGTCGCCCATCGCCTCGGCTATGAGGGGGAAGGCAACCGGCCGATCGAACATATGATGAAGGATTTCTTCCGCGTCACGCGCCGGGTGAGCGAGCTCAATAACATGCTGCTGCAGCTGTTTGATGAAGCGATCCTTGCGCTGACCGAGGATGAAAAGCCGCGGCCAATCGATGATGACTTCCAGCTACGCGGCACGCTCATCGACCTGCGCGACGATACGCTGTTTATGCGCGAGCCGCAGGCGATTCTGCGAATGTTCTTTATTATGGTGCGCAACAGCAGCATTACCGGCATCTACTCCACGACCTTGCGTCACCTGCGCCATGCGCGTCGCCACCTGACGCAGCCGCTGTGCTATATCCCGGAAGCGCGAACGCTGTTTCTCAGCATGCTGCGCCATCAGGGCGCGGTGAGCCGCGGTCTGTTGCCGATGCATCGCCACAGCGTACTGTGGGCCTACATGCCGCAGTGGTCGCATATTGTCGGCCAGATGCAGTTCGACCTGTTCCACGCCTATACCGTCGATGAGCACACCATCCGCGTGCTGCTGAAGCTGGAAAGCTTTGCCAAAGAGGAGACTCGCGGCCGCCATCCATTGTGCGTTGAGTTATGGCCGCGGCTGACTCACCCGGAACTCATTCTGATCGCCGCCCTGTTCCACGATATCGCCAAGGGCCGCGGCGGCGATCATTCGATTCTCGGCGCCGAAGACGTGCTGAAATTCGCCGAGCTCCACGGGCTCAACTCGCGGGAGACGCAGCTGGTCGCCTGGCTGGTACGCCAGCATCTGTTGATGTCGGTGACCGCCCAGCGCCGCGATATTCAGGATCCGGAAGTGATTAAGCAGTTCGCCGAAGAGGTGCAAACGGAAAATCGCCTGCGCTATCTGGTATGCCTGACCGTCGCCGATATCTGCGCCACCAACGAAACGCTATGGAATAGCTGGAAGCAAAGCCTGCTGCGCGAGCTCTATTTCGCCACCGAAAAACAGCTGCGCCGCGGGATGCAGAGCACGCCGGATATGCGCGAGCGCGTTCGTCACCACCAGTTGCAGGCGCTGGCGTTACTGCGGATGGATAACATCAATGAAGAAGCACTGCACCAGATTTGGAACCGCTGCCGGGCAAACTACTTCGTGCGGCATACGCCAACTCAGTTGGCGTGGCATGCGCGTAATCTGCTGAAGCACGACCTCGCTAAGCCGATGATCCTGCTGAGCTCGCGGGCCACCCGCGGCGGCACCGAGATCTTTATCTGGAGCCCGGATCGCCCTTACCTGTTCGCCGCCGTCTGCGGCGAGCTGGACCGGCGCAACCTCAGCGTTCACGATGCGCAGATCTTCACCACCCGCGACGGCATGGCGATGGACACCTTTATTGTCCTCGAGCCCGACGGTAGCCCGCTTTCCACCGATCGCCATGAGGCAATTCGCCACGGTCTTGAACAGACGATAACTCAGCGCAGCTGGGAGCCTCCGGCCCCGCGTCGCCAGCCGGCAAAACTTCGCCACTTTTCCGTCGCTACCGAGGTCAATTTCCTGCCGACTCATACCGACCGAAAGTCATTTCTTGAGCTTATTGCGCTCGATCAGCCAGGGCTACTCGCCCGCGTCGGCCAGGTGTTCGCCGACCTCGGAATTTCGCTCCACGGGGCGCGAATTACGACAATTGGTGAGCGAGTAGAAGATTTATTTATAATCGCTACCGCCGACCGGCGTGGCCTTAATAATGAGCTGCAACAAGAAGTACAACAACGGTTGACAGAGGCCCTCAATCCAAACGATAAAGGGTGACGTATTTTTTTAAGTGAATGGAAAGAAACAATGCAGCAGTTACAGAACGTTATTGAGTCCGCCTTTGAGCGTCGCGCCGACATCACGCCGGCAAATGTGGATACCGTAACCCGCGAAGCGGTTAATCAGGTCATTGCCCTGTTGGATTCCGGCGCGCTGCGCGTCGCTGAGAAAATCGATGGTCAGTGGGTGACGCATCAGTGGCTGAAGAAGGCGGTACTGCTCTCTTTCCGTATTAACGATAACCAGGTTATCGATGGTGCGGAAAGCCGCTACTTCGATAAAGTACCGATGAAATTCGCCGATTACGACCAGGCGCGCTTCCAGAAAGAAGGTTTCCGCGTGGTGCCGCCGGCGGCCGTCCGCCAGGGCGCGTTCATCGCCCGCAATACCGTCCTGATGCCGTCCTACGTTAACATCGGCGCTTTCGTTGATGAAGGCACCATGGTTGATACCTGGGCCACCGTGGGTTCCTGCGCGCAGATCGGTAAAAACGTCCATCTTTCCGGCGGCGTCGGCATCGGCGGCGTCCTTGAGCCGCTGCAGGCTAACCCGACCATCATCGAAGACAACTGTTTCATCGGCGCGCGTTCTGAAATTGTTGAAGGCGTTATCGTTGAAGAAGGCGCGGTGATCTCGATGGGCGTATACATCGGCCAGAGCACCAAAATCTACGATCGTGAAACTGGCGAAGTCCATTACGGCCGCGTTCCGGCGGGTTCAGTTGTCGTTTCCGGCAACCTGCCTTCGAAAGATGGCACATACAGCCTGTACTGTGCGGTGATCGTGAAGAAGGTCGATGCGAAGACCCGCGGTAAGGTTGGCATCAACGAACTGCTGCGTACCATCGACTAAGCAGAACAAAAAGCGGGAGATATCCCGCTTTTTTTATATCTGACGCTGGCGAAGATGGATTTTT
>CABUCP010000297.1 GCA_902490055.1 uncultured Klebsiella sp.
GCACCTGATTCAATAGCGCCCTGTTTTATAATTCATTGAGGAAATACTATGCGTGCTTTACCGGTCTGTTTGTTAGCACTCATGTTAAGCGGTTGTTCTATGCTAAGCAGATCCCCCGTTGAGCCTGTTAAAAGCACCGCAACCACGCCAGTCCAGACGGAAACGGCAAAACCTAAAGTCTCACGTCCCGCGCCGGTCAGAATCTATACCGATGCCGCCGCGCTGGTAGGGAAACCCTTCCGCGATCTGGGCGAAGTGAGCGGCGAATCATGCCAGGCTTCAAACCAGGACTCCCCGCCGAACATCCCGACCGCCCGTAAACGCATGCAAATTAATGCGGCCAAAATGAAGGCCAACGCCGTTCTGCTGCACAGCTGTGAAGTGACCAGCGGCACGCCAGGCTGCTACCGTCAGGCCGTTTGCCTGGGTTCAGCGCTTAACGTCTCGGCGCAATGAGTGCATTTCAGTTCGCGCAAATAGGCGTTATCCGCTCGCCGTATAAAGAGAAGTTTGCCGTACCTCGTCAGCCGGGGTTGGTTGAACACGGCGGCGGAGAGCTACATCTATTAGCGCCCTATAACCAGGCTGACGCCGTGCGCGGCCTGGAAAGCTTCAGCCACCTGTGGATTCTGTTTGTGTTTCATCAGACCATGGCTGGCGGCTGGCGCCCGACCGTGCGCCCTCCCCGCCTTGGCGGTAACGCGCGCATGGGCGTCTTCGCGACCCGTTCCACGTTTCGCCCTAATCCTATCGGTATGTCGCTGGTTGAACTGAAAGGTATTCGTTGCCAGAAAGATCAGGTAATACTGGAGCTTGGCAGCCTCGATCTCGTTGACGGTACGCCGGTGGTTGATATCAAACCTTATCTTCCCTTTGCCGAAGCCCTGCCGAATGCCAGCGCCAGCTATGCGCAACAGGCGCCGCAGGCTGACATGGCCGTCAGCTTTACGCCGGAAATAGACGCACAGCTGCTCACGCTGGAAAAACGCTACCCGCATCTCAAAGCGTTCATCCGCGAGGTTCTGGCACAGGATCCGCGCCCGGCTTACCGTAAAGAGGAAGAAGCAGGGAAAACCTACGCCGTCTGGCTGCTCGATTTCAACGTGCGCTGGCGGGTAATTCCCTCCGGTTTCGAAGTCTTTTCTCTCGAACCGCGCTAATTTTATTTTCCTCTCTTTTGGCATCTTTGCCACACTGGTAAACTAAACCACTTTTTTTGTTTCAGGCTGGTCTTCCAGCCTGTTCCGATCGTCCAAATGGAACCGTAACAACATGCGTACTAGCCAATATCTGCTCTCCACTCTGAAGGAGACACCTGCCGACGCCGAAGTCATCAGCCATCAGCTGATGCTGCGCGCCGGGATGATCCGCAAGCTGGCCTCAGGGTTGTACACCTGGCTGCCGACCGGCGTGCGCGTTCTGAAAAAAGTCGAGAACATCGTGCGTGAAGAGATGAACAACGCCGGTGCCATCGAGGTGTTAATGCCGGTAGTTCAGCCTTCTGAACTGTGGCAGGAGAGCGGTCGCTGGGAGCAATACGGTCCTGAGCTGCTGCGTATTGCCGATCGTGGCGATCGTCCGTTCGTTCTCGGCCCGACTCACGAAGAAGTCATTACCGACCTGATTCGCAACGAGCTGAACTCTTATAAACAACTGCCGCTGAACTTCTATCAGATCCAGACCAAGTTCCGCGACGAAGTACGCCCGCGTTTCGGCGTCATGCGCTCCCGTGAATTCCTGATGAAAGATGCTTACTCTTTCCACACTTCTCAGGAATCGCTGCAGGAAACCTACGATGCGATGTATGCCGCCTACAGTAAAATCTTCTCCCGTATGGGTCTGGATTTCCGCGCGGTTCAGGCTGACACCGGTTCTATCGGCGGTAGCGCCTCCCATGAGTTCCAGGTGCTGGCGCAGAGCGGCGAAGACGATGTGATCTTCTCCGACAGCTCCGACTACGCGGCGAACATCGAATTTGCCGAAGCCGTGGCGCCGAAAGAACCGCGCGCCGCCGCGACGCAAGAAATGACGCTGGTTGATACGCCGAACGCCAAAACCATCGCCGAGCTGGTTGAGCAGTTCAATCTGCCGATTGAGAAAACCGTGAAAACCCTGCTGGTGAAAGCGGTTGAAGATAGCAGCTATCCGCTGGTTGCCCTGCTGGTACGCGGCGACCACGAGCTGAACGAAGTGAAAGCGGAAAAACTGCCGCAGGTCGCCAGCCCGCTAACCTTCGCCACCGAAGAAGAGATTCGCGCCATCGTTAACGCCGGCCCGGGTTCTCTCGGCCCGGTCAATATGCCGATTCCGGTGGTTATTGACCGTACCGTCGCGGCAATGAGCGATTTCGCCGCCGGCGCCAACATCGATGGCAAACACTACTTTGGCATCAACTGGGATCGCGACGTCGCCACCCCGGAAGTCGCCGATATTCGTAACGTCGTCGCCGGCGATCCGAGCCCGGACGGCAAAGGTACCCTGCTTATTAAGCGTGGTATCGAAGTCGGTCATATCTTCCAGCTGGGCACCAAGTACTCTGAAGCGATGAATGCTTCCGTACAGGGCGAAGATGGTCGTAACCAGACCCTAACGATGGGCTGCTACGGTATCGGGGTCACTCGCGTGGTTGCCGCCGCTATTGAGCAGAACTTTGACGATCGCGGTATCATCTGGCCGGACGCCATTGCGCCGTTCCAGGTTGCTATTCTGCCAATGAACATGCACAAGTCCTATCGCGTACAGGAACTGGCCGAGAAGCTGTATGCCGAGCTGCGTGCGCAGGGCATCGAAGTACTAATGGATGATCGTAAAGAGCGTCCGGGCGTGATGTTTGCCGATATGGAGCTGATCGGCATCCCGCACACTATCGTGCTGGGCGACCGTAACCTCGACAACGATGATATCGAATACAAATATCGTCGCAACGGCGAGAAACAGCTGATTAAAACCGGGGATATCGTGAACTACCTGGTACAGCAAATTAAAGGTTAATTATTACCTTTGAATGTAAAAAGGCCTCGCGACTGCGAGGCCTTTCTTTTATGCGCCGGGAGCTGAGATTATTTACCGCAGTCTTTACCCGGGATAAATTTGCTGTCTTTATCCGTCATCAGCGTTTTCATCATCTCGCCGGTATCCGGATTCGCTTCGAGGGTAAAGTGCCCTTCAACCACCAGCAGCACCGGGCGAGTATCCGTCCCGCGCGCGGCGGCATAATCTCGCTCAAGCTGGGCGTTATTCGCCACGGCTACCGTTTTACCCGTCACGCAATCGGTAAAGGTTGCCGCATCGGCCATGTAGAAATACATTCCGCGCATCGCCATCGGCGTGGTTGGCAGGCTGGCCTTCACCGACTGCAGCGTATAGTTCAGCGTTGATTGAATCGGATTGCCATCGCGGTCAAGCATCTCCAGCTTGTCGCCTTTCGCCCGGTAGTAGGACTTCTCGCCTTTACTGTCGGTCAACACCAGCTTATCGGCGGTACGCGCCCAGGTGCCATACGAGGCGAATGACGACGGCTCACGCGTGACGCCCTGATAGCGCTCGTTCATTACCCAGGTGCCGTCCTTCTCAAGGAACAACGAGGTTTCAATACCTTCGCAGTCCGCGCAAGGCAAAATACCGCGCCAGCTTTGCTGCATCGGCTTCAGTTCTTCCATCGCCGTCGGCTGTACCGTCTCCACCTCAGCGCGATGGTTGCAGCCAAACAGCACAAAGAGCGAGCAGGCTGCCGCTAGCGAAAAGACAATTTTCTTCACTGTGAATTCCTTATAATCCATTCCACCCGTCCGCCACGCCTCTCAATGACGAACTTTCCCACGCAGCGCTTTGACTGAGGACTTTTGCGCCTTGGAGGCAAGTCGCCGCTCTTTTGACGCCCGAGTCGGTCGCGTCTCCCGGCGGCTTTTCTGCACTGCGGTCAATTCTTTTATCAGCGCAACCAGTCGCGAGAGGGCCGCTTCGCGGTTCATCTCCTGGCTGCGATATTCTTGAGCCTTAATGATAACCACACCGTCAGCAGAAATTAAGTGGTGACTGGCGGCAAGCAGGCGTTCTTTATAAAATTCAGGCAAGCTTGATGCTTTAATATCAAAACGTAAGTGAATCGCCGTCGAGGCCTTATTCACGTGCTGGCCGCCCGCCCCCTGTGCCCGAACCCCGGTAAGGGAGATCTCTTCATCGGGGATGAAAACGCTGCGGCTAATGATAATCATGCCGGCTGCTGCCAGGCCGTTAAGTGAATTTCCAGATTATTCCGATCATCGGATAGCCAGATACCACCATCTTGTAGGGTCGCCTGCAACGTCATGGTGCGGTCGGCAAAGGCGCTGAGCTGTGCCAGCTGCGCATCATCAAGATACCAGATGGTAAGCTTCGAGTATGATGCCAGTTTAGTCTGGTTCTGCTGCCACCAGATTTCAGCCGCCCGACTATTATAGGCAAACAGCGCCACCTCTTGCGCCCGCGAGCAGGCTTTCTTTATGCGTTTTTCGTCCGGTAGCCCCAGCTCGATCCACAGATCGACACCCAGATGATCGTTCAACTGCCACAGTTCCGGCTCATCATCCGATGACAGCCCGCGGGTGAACTGCAGGCGTTCGTTGGCGTATTTAATCCACGCCAGCAGGCGCAGCATCATGCGCTCCTGGGTTTCAGAGGGATGTTGCGCCAGCGTCAGATTGGCATCCAGAAACTGGTTACGATATAAATCGGCAACGT
>CABUCP010000298.1 GCA_902490055.1 uncultured Klebsiella sp.
AGGAGTGTCAAATGGCCATTGCCCTGCAGCGTTTCTGTATCAACCGTAAAATTGCGCCGTCGCTCAGCATTGAGGCGTTTTTCCGCCTGGTAAGCGAACTCGGTTTGCATAAGGTCGAACTACGTAATGATTTGCCCAGCGGCAAAGTCACCGATCAGCTTACCCACCAGCAGGTACGCGCGCTGGCCGACCGCTACCAGATTGAAATCCTGACGATCAACGCCGTTTATCCTTTCAACTGCCGCACTGCTGAAGTACGCCGCCTGACGGAATCTCTGCTGAAGGAAGCGCAGGCCATTGGCGCCGCATCGTTGGTGCTGTGCCCGTTAAATGACGGCACCGCCGTTGCGCCGCAAGAGACGCTTGCCGCTATGCGCGATCTGGCGCCGCTATTCACACAATATGGTATTCAGGGCCTGGTTGAGCCGCTGGGTTTCCCGCAAAGCTCGCTACGTTCTGCGGCGCAGGCTCAGGCGCTCATTCGCGACGCGCAGGTACCCTTTAAGCTGCTTATCGATACCTTCCACCACCATCTTTACCCGCAGGCCGAAGCAGAATTCAGCCAGATTGATGTTACTCAAATCGGCCTGGTGCATCTCTCCGGCGTCGACGATACCCGCCCGCGCGAGCAGTTGACCGACGATGAACGCATCATGCTCACGCCGCAGGACAGGCTGCTAACCTGCCAGCAGGTGCGGCATCTCGAAGCGCGCGGATACCGCGGGGATTACGCCTTCGAACCTTTCTCTCCGCAACTGGCGTCATGGCGCGAAGAGGATATTCGCCGCGAGATTGAACAGAGCATCGCGCTGATTCAACGCCACTGCGCGCAAGATTAAACGTTGAGAGTTATCGATTTCCTCCATCTTTTTGCTGCCAGGTTGCCTATAATCGACGCAGGATAAATGGAGGAATCGATCATGAGCTCACCCCTGCTGATTGCGCGCACGCTGGATAAACAACTGCAGCTGCTACCTGCAATGGCTAACCGTCACGGCCTGATTACCGGCGCAACCGGCACCGGTAAAACCGTTACTCTGCAAAAACTGGCGGAGTCATTTTCCGCGATCGGCGTGCCGGTCTTTATGGCCGATGTGAAGGGCGATCTGACCGGTATCGCGGAAGCGGGCCAGAGCTCTGAGAAGCTTCAGGCACGTCTGGAAAAGATCGGCGTTACCGACTGGGAGCCGCACGCTAACCCGGTGGTAGTGTGGGATATCTTTGGTGAAAAGGGCCATCCAGTACGCGCCACGGTGTCCGACCTCGGCCCCCTATTGCTCGCCCGCCTGCTCAACCTCAACGAAGTGCAAAGCGGCGTGCTGAACATTATTTTCCGTATCGCTGACGATCGCGGCCTACTGCTGCTCGACTTTAAAGATCTCCGCGCCATCACCCAGTTTATCGGTGATAACGCTAAAGCCTTTCAAAACCAGTACGGCAACATCAGCAGCGCATCGGTCGGCGCTATTCAGCGCGGGCTGCTAACGCTGGAACAGCAAGGCGCAGAGCACTTCTTCGGCGAACCGATGCTGGATATTCAGGATTGGATGCGCGTCGATGCCAACGGCAAAGGGGTCATTAATATCCTCAGCGCCGAAAAGCTCTACCAGATGCCGAAGCTCTACGCCGCCAGCCTTCTGTGGATGCTCTCCGAACTCTATGAGCGCCTGCCGGAAGCCGGCGACCTCGAAAAACCGAAACTGGTGTTCTTCTTCGATGAGGCCCACCTGCTATTTAACGATGCGCCGCAGGTACTGCTGGATAAAATAGAGCAGGTGATTCGCCTTATTCGCTCTAAAGGGGTCGGCGTTTACTTTGTCTCGCAGAATCCGTCGGATATCCCGGATGCCGTACTCGGCCAGTTGGGCAACCGCGTGCAGCATGCTCTGCGCGCCTTTACCCCGAAAGATCAAAAAGCGGTGAAAACCGCCGCCCAGACGATGCGCGCCAACCCGGCATTCAGTACCGAACAGGCTATTCAGGAGCTCGGTACCGGCGAAGCGCTGATCTCCTTCCTCGACGAGAAAGGCAGCCCGTCAATCGTCGAGCGCGCAATGGTTATCGCCCCCTGCTCGCGGATGGGACCGGTCACCGACGATGAGCGTAATGGCCTGATTAACCACTCAGCGCTATACGGCAAGTATGAAGAAGAGGTTGACCGTGAATCAGCCTTCGAAATGCTGCAAAAAGGGGTGCAGGTCGCCACGGAACAGCAATCGACGCCGCCGGCAAAAGGCCAGCAAAACGGCGATGACGACGGCCTGCTCGGCGGGCTAAAAGACATTCTGTTCGGCACCACCGGCCCGCGCGGCGGCAAACGCGACGGTATCGTGCAGACTGCCGCCAAAAGCGCCGTGCGTCAGGTCACCAACCAAATCGTCCGCGGCATGCTGGGAAGCCTGCTCGGCGGAAGGCGCCGTTAGCGTAAGGACGCCTACCCCGGATTGCGGCGCGCGGCGCCTGGTCCGGGCTACAACGCTAGAGAGCATTATCCTGAGGATAGCGACTCAAACAGCAGGCACAAAAAACCCGGCGTTGCTTGCGCTTGGCCGGGTAATCTCTCGAACTACGCTTTTCTCATCATCAGCCAAAGGCTTATCAGGAAGAAGCTTGCGCTTGGCAACAGCGCGCCGATTATCGGCGGTATGCCGTAAACCAGCGTCAGCGGGCCAAATATCTGGTCGAGCACGTAGAAGATAAAGCCAAAGCTAATCCCGGTAACGACCCTCACCCCCATCGCTACGCTACGCAGCGGACCGAAGATGAACGACAGCGCCATCAGCATCATTACCGCCACCGACAGCGGCTGGAAAATTTTGCTCCACATGTTGAGCTGGTAACGGCCCGGATCCTGGCCGCTCGATTTCAGGTAGGTCACATAATTATGCAGGCCGCTGATCGACAACGCATCCGGATCCAGCGCAACCACGCCGAGTTTGTCCGGCGTCAGTTTGGTCTTCCAGGTACCGCTCACCATCTGCGTTCCGGTGACCTGCTTCGGGTCGGTCAAATTAGATTCATCTACCTGCGACAGACGCCAGACTTTTGCTTCGTTATCAAATTTAGCGGAAGCCGCATAGCGCACCGATTGCAGACGACGGTTATCGTTGAACTGGTAGATACTCACGCCGCCCAGCTCATCGTTGCCTTTCACGCGCTCTATATAAACAAAGTTATGCCCATCTTTCGCCCACAGCCCCTGTTGCGTCGACAACAATGAACCGCCGTACATCTGCTGCGCACGATAGTTACGCGCCATCTGTTCACCCTGCGGCGCCACCCATTCGCCCATCGCCATGGTCAGCAGTACCAGCGGGATCGCGGTTTTCATCACCGCCAGCGCCACCTGCATACGGGTGAAGCCGGAAGCCTGCATGACCACCAGCTCGCTGCGCTGCGCCAGCATCCCCAGCCCCAGCAACGCGCCAAGCAGCGCCGCCATCGGGAAGAAGATTTGCACATCTTTCGGCACGCTGAGGATCGTATACAGCCCGGCGCCGAGGGCATCGTAGCTGCCCTGTCCGGCTCTCTTCAGCTGATCAACGAATTTGATGATGCCGGAGAGCGATACCAGCATGAACAGCGTCATCATGATGGTATTAAAAATCGTTTTACCGATATAGCGGTCAAGTACGCCAAACGCCTGCATCACACCGCTCCTTTATTAAAACGAGCACGGAAACGACGCATCGGTACCGTATCCCACAGGTTAAGCAACACGGCCAGCGCGAAGTAGAACAGGTTCACTCCCCACATCCAGATAGCCGGGTCCATTTTGCCTTTACCCGCGCTCGATTTGATCGACGTTTGCAGCAAGAAGAACACCAGGTACAGGAGCATCGCCGGCAGCATCGACAGCACGCGCCCCTGGCGCGGGTTCACCACGCTCAGCGGAACGACCATCAGCGCCATCATGAACACCGCAGCCACCAGCGTTAAGCGCCAGTGCAGCTCGGCGCGAGCGCGATCGGTATCGGTATGCCACAGGGTGCGCATACTCATCTGTTCAGTGTCGCTGGGATCGGAGGCGACCGCCTGATGGCCAATAACCGCCTGGTAATTTTTGAAGTCGGTAATGCGGAAGTCGCGCAGCATCGCCGTGCCTTCAAAGCGGGTGCCCTGGGTCATGGTGACCACCTGGGAGCCGTCTTTTTTCTGCGACAGCTCGCCGGAATCCGCCACCACCACCGATGGACGGGCGTTGCCTTTCGGCCGCAGCTGCGCCAGGAAGACATCGCTGAAGCGATTACCATTCACGTTTTCGATAAATAGCACCGCGCTGCCGTCGCTGGCCTGCTGGAATTGCCCCTGGGCCAACGCCGCCATACCGGGGTTCGCTTTGGCTTCCGCCAATACTTCATCCTGATGGCGAGACGACCACGGCCCCGCCCACATCACGTTAACGGCGGCAACTGCGCCGGTAAACAGCGCGAGTACCATCGCCGCCTTAATCAGCACGGCTTTGCTCAAGCCGCAGGCGTGCATCACCGTGATTTCACTTTCGGTATATAGTTTGCCCAGCGTCATCAGCAACCCGAGGAAGAGACTCAGGGGCAGGATAAGCTGCGCCATTTCCGGTACGCCCAGCCCTAACAGCGAGAGCACCAAATTTGTCGGGATATCGCCATCTACCGCGGCGCCGAGGATCCTGACTAATTTCTGACAGAAGAAAATCAGTAGCAGGATGAATAGGATCGCCAACTGGCTTTTC
>CABUCP010000299.1 GCA_902490055.1 uncultured Klebsiella sp.
CATAAAACTGTCATAATTCGTACATTTTACTGTCACCTCTTTGTCCTATTTTGCTCACCATAGCTTCGAAACAATGGTTTACGAATCCCAGCAGGAGACATTATGAACGTTATGCGTACCACCGTCGCAACAGTTGTCGCCGCGACCTTATCGATGAGCGCTTTCTCTGCATTCGCAGCTGCAAGCCTGACTGGCGCAGGTGCAACTTTCCCTGCTCCGGTGTATGCCAAATGGGCTGATACCTATCAGAAAGAGACTGGCAATAAAGTTAACTACCAGGGCATTGGTTCGTCCGGCGGTGTTAAACAGATTATTGCCAACACCGTTGATTTCGGTGCTTCTGATGCTCCGCTGGCGGATGACAAACTGGCTCAGGAAGGCCTGTTCCAGTTCCCGACCGTTATCGGCGGCGTGGTGCTGGCGGTTAACCTGCCGGGCGTAAAATCCGGCGAGCTGGTGCTGGATGGCAAAACCTTAGGTGATATCTACCTGGGTAAAATCAAAAAATGGGATGACGAAGCGATCGCTAAGCTCAACCCAGGCATGAAACTGCCGGCGCAGAACATCGCTGTAGTTCGCCGCGCGGATGGATCCGGTACTTCCTTCGTCTTCACCAGCTACCTGGCGAAAGTGAACGAAGAATGGAAATCTAAAATCGGCGCAGGCTCTACCGTAAACTGGCCGACCGGCCTGGGCGGTAAAGGTAACGACGGCATCGCGGCCTTCGTACAGCGTCTGCCGGGCGCCATTGGTTATGTTGAATATGCTTATGCTAAGCAGAACAACCTGGCTTACACCAAACTGCTGTCCGCTGATGGTAAGCCGGTCAGCCCGACGGAAGATAACTTCGCCAATGCGGCGAAAGGTATCGACTGGAGCAAGTCCTTCGCTCAGGACCTGACCAACCAGAAAGGTGAAAATGCATGGCCGATCACCTCAACCACCTTCATTCTGGTGCACAAGGCGTCCAACAAGCCTGAGCAGACCACTGAAGTGCTGAAGTTCTTCGACTGGGCATACAAAAACGGCGCCAAAGAAGCCAATGCGCTGGATTACGCTAGCCTGCCGGACAGCGTTGTTGAGCAGGTGCGCGCCGCATGGAAAACCAACGTGAAAGACAGCAGCGGTAAAGCGCTGTACTAATACCCGCGGAATAGCGAGCTGCCGGCCATGTTCCGGCGGCTCGAATTATTTAGGGTATAGCATTACCTTTGCCCGTAAGGTCAGTAAAATGCTGGCCTTTTGGGCCCGAACTTAAAGAGTAACCTATGGCTGCAACCAAGCCGGCATTCAACCCTCCGGGGAAAAAGGGTGACATGATTTTCAGCGCGCTGGTAAGACTGGCTGCGCTGATTGTGCTATTGATGCTGGGTGGCATCATTGTTTCCCTCATCATCTCTTCATGGCCAAGTATCCAGAAATTTGGCTTTTCCTTTTTGTGGACCAAAGAGTGGGATGCGCCGAATGAAATCTTCGGTGCGCTGGTACCGATTTACGGGACCCTGGTTACCTCATTTATCGCGCTGCTGATTGCCGTTCCGGTAAGCTTTGGTATCGCGCTGTTCCTGACTGAGCTCTCCCCTGCCTGGCTGAAGCGTCCGCTGGGTATTGCGATTGAGCTGCTGGCGGCGATCCCGAGTATCGTATACGGCATGTGGGGCCTGTTTATTTTCGCCCCGCTGTTTGCGACCTACTTCCAGGAGCCCGTCGGCAACGTCCTTTCAACGATCCCGTTTGTCGGCGCGCTGTTTGCCGGCCCGGCGTTTGGTATCGGTATCCTGGCCGCTGGCGTTATCCTGGCCATCATGATCATTCCTTATATCGCCGCCGTCATGCGCGACGTCTTTGAGCAGACGCCGGTGATGATGAAAGAGTCCGCTTATGGTATCGGCTGCACAACGTGGGAGGTGATCTGGCGCATCGTGTTGCCGTTTACCAAAAACGGGGTGATCGGCGGCGTCATGCTTGGTCTGGGGCGTGCGTTGGGCGAAACCATGGCGGTAACCTTTATCATCGGTAATACCTACCAACTCGACAGCGCATCGCTGTACATGCCGGGTAACAGTATCACCTCGGCGCTGGCCAACGAATTCGCGGAAGCGGAAACCGGCCTGCACGTCGCGGCGTTGATGGAACTGGGTCTGATTCTGTTCGTTATCACCTTTATTGTTCTGGCGGCGTCTAAGTTCATGATTATGCGCCTTGCTAAGAATGAGGGGGCACGCTAATGGCGACGATCGAATTGCAAACTACCGCTGAGCTGGCGGAATCCCGCCGTAAAATGCAGGCCAAACGCCGCTTTAAGAACCGTCTCGCCCTGACAATGTCGATGGCGACCATGGCGTTTGGTTTGTTCTGGCTTATCTGGATCCTGATGTCGACCGTAACGCGCGGGATCGATGGTATGAGCCTGGCGCTGTTTACCGAGATGACGCCGCCGCCGAATACCGCGGGCGGCGGGTTGGCCAACGCCCTGGCGGGCAGCGGGCTGTTGATCCTGTGGTCGACCGTTTTTGGTACGCCGCTGGGTATCATGGCCGGGATTTATCTGGCGGAATATGGCCGTAAGTCGGTGCTGGCGGAAATTATTCGCTTTATCAACGACATTCTGCTCTCCGCGCCGTCTATCGTCGTCGGTCTGTTTGTCTACACCATCGTAGTGGCGCAGATGCAGCACTTCTCCGGCTGGGCGGGCGTTATCGCGCTGGCGCTGCTGCAGGTGCCTATCGTTATTCGTACTACTGAAAACATGCTCAAACTGGTGCCGGATAGCCTGCGTGAAGCGGCCTATGCGCTGGGGACGCCAAAGTGGAAGATGATTTCCGCGATCACCCTTAAAGCATCGGTATCCGGCATTATGACCGGTATCCTGCTGGCCATCGCCCGTATCGCCGGGGAAACGGCGCCGCTGCTGTTTACCGCGCTCTCCAACCAGTTCTGGAGCACCGATATGATGCAGCCGATCGCCAACCTGCCGGTGACCATTTTTAAATTTGCCATGAGTCCGTTCGCGGAATGGCAGCAACTGGCATGGGCCGGGGTATTGATTATCACCCTGTGCGTCTTGCTGCTGAATATTCTGGCGCGCGTTGTCTTCGCGAAGAAGAAACACGGTTAATTTTTGCGGCGCGGCCCACGCGGCGCCGAATGAGGAAGAGATTGAGATGAGTATGGTGAACGCGAATCCGGGTAAAATTTCAGTTCGTGACCTGAACTTCTACTACGGCAAATTCCATGCCCTGAAGAACATCAACCTGGATATCGCTAAAAACCAGGTGACGGCGTTTATCGGCCCGTCAGGCTGCGGTAAATCCACTCTGCTGCGTACGTTCAATAAGATGTTTGAGTTGTACCCTGAGCAGCGTGCGGAAGGTGAAATTCTGCTGGATGGCGACAATATTCTCACCAATACCCAGGATATCGCGCTGCTGCGTGCGAAGGTGGGGATGGTATTCCAGAAGCCGACGCCGTTCCCGATGTCCATCTACGACAACATTGCCTTCGGCGTGCGCCTGTTCGAGAAGCTGTCTCGCGCCGATATGGACGAGCGCGTGCAGTGGGCGTTGACCAAAGCCGCATTATGGAATGAAACCAAAGATAAACTGCACCAGAGCGGGTATTCTCTCTCCGGTGGTCAGCAGCAGCGTCTGTGTATCGCTCGCGGTATCGCGATTCGCCCGGAAGTACTGCTGCTTGATGAACCTTGCTCAGCGCTGGACCCGATCTCCACCGGGCGCATCGAGGAACTTATCACCGAGCTGAAGCAGGATTACACCGTCGTTATCGTTACCCACAACATGCAGCAGGCTGCGCGTTGTTCCGACCATACGGCATTTATGTATCTTGGCGAGCTGATTGAATTCAGCAACACGGACGATCTGTTTACCAAGCCCGCGAAGAAACAAACTGAAGATTACATTACTGGCCGCTACGGTTGATTGCCCTTTGCTTTCAGGTTTAACCCGTTGGGCAATCAGGAGACATTATGGATAACTTAAATCTTAATAAACATATTTCCGGCCAGTTCAACGCAGAACTGGAATACATCCGCACTCAGGTAATGACCATGGGTGGGCTGGTGGAGCAACAGCTTTCTGATGCGATCACCGCGATGCACAACCAGGATAGCGAGCTGGCGAAGCGCGTTATCGACGGCGACAAGCAGGTCAATATGATGGAAGTGGCGATCGATGAAGCCTGCGTGCGCATCATCGCTAAACGCCAGCCAACCGCCAGCGACCTCCGTCTGGTGATGGCGATCATTAAAACTATCGCTGAGCTGGAACGCATCGGCGATGTAGCGGATAAAATCTGCCGTACCGCGCTGGAGAAGTTTTCCCAGCAGCACCAGCCGCTGTTGGTCAGCCTTGAGTCACTGGGCCGCCACACCGTGCAGATGCTGCATGATGTGCTGGATGCGTTTGCGCGGATGGATCTCGACGAAGCGGTACGCATCTATCGTGAAGACAAGAAAGTCGACCAGGAATATGAAGGCATTGTGCGTCAGCTGATGACCTACATGATGGAAGATTCGCGCACTATCCCGAGCGTACTGACCGCGCTGTTCTGCGCGCGTTCGATCGAGCGTATCGGCGACCGCTGCCAGAATATCTGCGAATATATTTTCTACTTCGTCAAAGGTCAGGACTTCCGTCATGTTGGCGGCGACGAACTGGATAAACTGCTCGCGGGTAAAGATC
>CABUCP010000300.1 GCA_902490055.1 uncultured Klebsiella sp.
TTAAAAAACTGATCGAGCTGGTTGAAGAATCAGGCATCTCCGAACTGGAAATTTCTGAAGGCGAAGAGTCTGTACGCATCAGCCGCGCAGCGCCGGCCGCTAGCTTCCCGGTAATGCAGCAGGCTTATGCCGCACCAATTGCACAGCCTCTGGCGCCAGCCGCCGCAGCGCCAACAGCGGCGCCAGCTGCTGAAGCGAAAGCGGAAATCAGTGGTCACATCGTACGTTCCCCGATGGTCGGTACTTTCTACCGCACCCCGAGCCCGGACGCGAAAGCATTCGTGGAAATCGGTCAGAAAGTTAACGTGGGCGACACCCTGTGCATCGTAGAAGCGATGAAAATGATGAACCAGATCGAAGCCGACAAAGCCGGCGTGGTTAAAGCCATTCTGATCGAAAGCGGCCAACCTGTAGAATTTGACGAGCCGCTGGTCGTCATCGAGTAACGAGGCGAACATGCTGGATAAAATTGTCATCGCTAACCGTGGCGAGATCGCACTGCGCATCCTGCGTGCCTGTAAAGAGCTGGGCATCAAGACCGTTGCTGTGCACTCCACTGCGGATCGCGATTTAAAACACGTATTGTTAGCGGATGAGACGGTCTGTATCGGCCCGGCTCCGTCCGTAAAAAGCTATCTGAATATCCCGGCTATCATCAGCGCGGCGGAAATCACCGGCGCGGTAGCGATTCACCCGGGTTACGGCTTCCTGTCCGAGAACGCCAACTTTGCCGAGCAGGTTGAGCGCTCCGGCTTCATCTTCATCGGCCCGAAAGCCGACACTATCCGCCTGATGGGCGACAAAGTGTCTGCGATCACCGCAATGAAGAAAGCAGGCGTTCCGACCGTTCCAGGTTCTGATGGTCCGCTGGGCGACGACATGGACGCTAACCGCGCCCATGCCAAACGCATCGGCTATCCGGTGATCATCAAAGCCTCCGGCGGCGGCGGCGGTCGCGGTATGCGCGTCGTGCGCAGCGACGCTGAACTGGCGCAGTCCATCTCCATGACCAAAGCGGAAGCGAAAGCCGCTTTCAACAACGACATGGTCTACATGGAGAAATACCTGGAAAATCCTCGTCACATCGAGATCCAGGTACTGGCTGATGGCCAGGGCAACGCTATCTATCTGGCTGAGCGCGACTGCTCCATGCAGCGTCGTCACCAGAAAGTCGTCGAAGAAGCGCCGGCGCCGGGCATCACTCCGGAACTGCGTCGCTACATCGGCGAACGCTGCTCTAAAGCCTGTGTCGATATCGGCTACCGCGGAGCGGGTACTTTCGAGTTCCTGTTCGAAAACGGCGAGTTCTACTTCATTGAAATGAACACCCGTATTCAGGTAGAGCACCCGGTTACCGAAATGATTACCGGCGTTGACCTGATCAAAGAACAGCTGCGTATCGCTGCCGGTCAGCCGCTGTCGATCAAGCAAGAAGAAGTCCAGGTTCGCGGCCATGCGGTGGAATGCCGTATTAACGCCGAAGACCCGAACACCTTCCTGCCGAGCCCGGGTAAAATTACCCGCTTCCACGCGCCGGGCGGTTTCGGCGTGCGCTGGGAGTCTCATATCTACGCTGGTTACACCGTACCGCCGTACTATGACTCAATGATCGGCAAACTAATCTGCTACGGCGAAAGCCGTGACGTGGCGATTGCCCGCATGAAGAATGCGCTGCAGGAACTGATCATCGATGGCATTAAAACCAACGTTGAGCTGCAGATGCGTATCATGAGCGACGAGAACTTCCAGCATGGTGGCACCAACATCCACTATCTGGAGAAAAAACTCGGACTGCAGGAAAAATAATCCTGTACTCGCTGCAAAAGGCCGGATAATCCGGCCTTTTTTCTTTTTCTCTCCCCTCAACTTTTCCATGCGGTACAATCCCCGCTTTCTTCATCCTCAAGGGACAAAAAATGGACAAAAGGTTTGTTCAGGCCCATAAAGAAGCGCGCTGGGCGCTGTGGCTAACCCTTCTCTATCTTGCCGCCTGGCTGGCTGCGGCCTATCTGCCGGGCGTCGGTATCGGTATAACCGGCCTGCCGCACTGGTTCGAAATGGCCTGTCTGCTGGTGCCGCTGCTGTTCATCCTGTTGTGCTGGGCGATGGTACGCTTTGTCTTCCGCGATATCTCTCTGGAGGATAACGATGCAGCTTGAGATTATCATCGTCCTGCTCGCTTACCTGTTTGTCGTCTTCGGCCTGTCGATTTACGCGATGCGCAAACGCAGCAGCGGGAACTTCCTCAGCGAGTACTTCCTCGGTAGCCGGTCAATGGGCGGCTTCGTCCTGGCCATGACCCTCACCGCCACCTACATTAGCGCCAGTTCATTTATTGGCGGGCCGGGCGCTGCCTACAAATATGGCCTCGGCTGGGTACTACTGGCGATGATTCAGGTGCCGACGATCTGGCTATCGCTGGGGATCCTCGGTAAAAAATTCGCCATCCTGGCGCGCCGCTACAATGCCATCACTCTTAACGACATGCTGCAGGCCCGCTACCAAAGCCGCGCGGTGGTATGGATTGCTAGCGTCAGCCTGTTGGTCGCGTTTGTTGGGGCCATTGCCGTGCAGTTTATCGGCGGCGCGCGTTTGCTGGAGACCGCCGCGGGGATCAAGTATGAAACCGGGTTGCTGATCTTCGGTATCACCATCGCGCTATATACCGCTTTCGGCGGCTTCCGCGCCAGCGTGCTCAATGACACGATGCAAGGTATGGTGATGCTGATCGGCACGATCGTTCTGCTGGTTGGCGTGGTCCACGCCGCAGGCGGTCTGCATCATGCGGTTGATACGCTACAACGGATCGATCCACAGCTGGTGTCGCCGCACGGCGCGGATAATATCCTCACCCCGACCTTTATGACCTCGTTCTGGGTACTGGTCTGCTTCGGGGTTATCGGCCTGCCGCATACTGCCGTACGCTGCATCTCCTATAAAGACAGCAAAGCGGTGCATCGCGGGATCGTGATCGGTACGATCGTCGTAGCGATTCTGATGTTCGGCATGCACCTGGCCGGCGCCCTTGGCCGCGCGGTGCTGCCGGATCTTACCGTACCCGATCAGGTGATCCCAACGTTGATGGTGCAGGTGCTGCCCCCTTGGGCCGCAGGGCTATTTTTAGCCGCGCCAATGGCGGCGATTATGTCGAACGTTAACGCCCATTTACTCCAGGCTTCGGCTACGATCATTAAAGATCTGTGGCTCAGCGCCCAGCCGGCGAAAAAGCATAATGAGCAGAAGCTCAAGCGGATCTCGACGATCGCCACGTTAGTACTCGGCATATTAATGATGCTGGCCGCCTGGCGGCCGCCGGAAATGATTATCTGGCTTAATTTGTTGGCCTTTGGCGGCCTGGAAGCCGTGTTCTTATGGCCGCTCGTGCTGGGTCTCTACTGGGAACGAGCAAACGCTGCCGGGGCGCTCAGCGCGATGTTGGTAGGCGGCGTACTGTATGCCGTGCTCGCCACCTTTAATATTCAGTACCTGGGCTTCCATCCTATCGTGCCCTCGCTACTGCTAAGTTTGTTGGCTTTTGTCGTCGGGAACCGTTTCGGTCAGCCCGTGCCGCCAGCCCCTATTATGACTACTGATAAATAAAGAGTTTTGCCATGCCTTGGATCCAACTAAAACTGAACACCACCGGCGCTAACGCGGAAGAACTGAGCGATGCGTTAATGGAGGCCGGCGCGGTCTCTATTACCTTCCAGGACACTCACGACACGCCGGTCTTTGAGCCGCTGCCGGGTGAAACCCGCCTCTGGGGCGACACCGACGTTATCGGCCTGTTCGACGCAGAAAGCGACATGAACGAAGCGGTTGCCATCCTTGAGCAGCATCCGCTGCTCGGCGCCGGCTTTGCGCATAAAATCGAACAACTGGAAGATAAAGACTGGGAGCGCGAGTGGATGGATAACTTCCACCCGATGCGCTTCGGCGAGCGCCTGTGGATCTGCCCAAGCTGGCGCGATGTCCCCGATGAGAACGCAGTCAACGTGATGCTCGACCCGGGATTGGCCTTCGGTACCGGTACCCACCCGACCACCGCCATGTGTCTGCAGTGGCTCGACGGCCTCGACCTGCAAGGGAAAACGGTTATCGATTTCGGCTGCGGTTCCGGCATCCTGGCGATTGCCGCCCTGAAGCTGGGCGCTGCAAAAGCTATCGGTATCGATATTGACCCGCAGGCCATCCAGGCCAGCCGCGATAACGCCCAGCGTAACGGCGTCTCTGAACGTCTTGAACTGTATCTGCCGCAGGACCAGCCAGAAGCCATGACAGCCGATGTGGTGGTCGCTAACATCCTGGCCGGCCCGCTACGCGAACTGGCCCCGTTAATCAGCGTGCTGCCGGTTACAGGCGGCCTGCTGGGCCTTTCCGGTATCCTGGCAAGCCAGGCGGAAAGCGTCTGCGAAGCCTACGCCCCGCTCTTTACGCTCGACCCGGTGGTTGAGAAAGAAGAGTGGTGCCGCATTACCGGCCAGAAAAACTAAGCAAGATGCGCGGCCTGCGGGCCGCATTTTTGTTTCCAGTAACCACCGAATATTGCCAGGAAATGGGAGCCAGATCGCATTACGATGCCCTTTTTTGGCTACAAAAACAGCGTTTTATCCCGCTACATACCGCCTGTGAGTAAGAAAAATCGAGAAGTTTTGCGATTTTATAAATGGACACAAATTATCCCGTTGTTAATA
>CABUCP010000301.1 GCA_902490055.1 uncultured Klebsiella sp.
ATCTGTCTCGGGTTGTTATGAGTGGTTTAGCTATTCATTTGTTGTCGCTGGGCATTGAAAATCTGTATAAAACGTTCTTTAACCGCACCACCTCGCAGTGAATCGGGCCTTCCCTGGCCGATGTATATACCCGTCATACTTCAAGCTGCGTGCGCGTTGGCTTCCTCGCTCACCCCAGTCACTTACTCGAGTAAGCGCCTGGGGAGTCACTGCGTCGCCGCCTGCCTGCAACTCGATTTTTTAGGGTATAGATTAATGCAGGCGCGGATAAATACCGGGGCCGATCGGCAGTCCTGCCAGATACCAGCCCACCAGCAGCAGCAGCCAGACGGCTAAGAAAATCAGCGGGTAGGGCAATACCAGCGAGTAGTAGGTTCCCAGTTTGGCTTCAGGTCGGTAGCGCTGTAAGAAACCGAGAAACAGCGGGACAAATGGCGATACCGGCGCCAGCGGCAGGACGGAGGAGTCGGCGACACGAAACAGGATCTGCGCGAATGCCGGGTGAAAACCCAGCAGCATAAACATTGGCACGAAGATTGGCGCCAGAATCGACCAGATAGCCGAACCGCTGGCGATAAACATACACAGAAACGCCGACAGCAGCGCCAGGCCGACAAACGCCGGCACGCCGCTCATTCCGGCGCTCTCCAGCACGTCCGTTAAGCCGACGGCCATGAATTTGCCCATGTTACTCCAGTTGAACATGGCAACGAACTGGGCCAGCGGAAAGACCATTACGATAAACCCGGCCATCTCTTTCATCGGCTCAATCATCAACTGCGGTAGATCGGCCTGACGGCGAATTTTGCCGGTGGAGATACCGTAAGCCAATGACACGGCAAAGAAGAAAAAGATAATCAGCGGCACAATGCCTTTAATAAACGGCGAGGGCATCACGGTATGGTTGATGGGATCGCGCAGGATACCGTTTTCCGGCACCACCATCAGCGCGACGACCGCCATGAACAGCAGCGCCGCTATGCCGGCCACGCGAAGCCCGAAGCGCTGTTCCGCCGTTAATGTCTGCAGCGTTTCATCGCTCTTGCCTTGCCATTTCCCCAATCGCGGTTCGACCAGTTTATCAGTAATCAATCCGCCAACAACGGTCAGGACAATGACCGAGGTGGCCATAAAATACCAGTTGTCGATCACGCTGACGTGCAGCGAGGCATCGAGCGTTTTCGCCGCCTCGGTACTGATACCGGAGAGCAGCACGTCGGTGGTAACGATAAGCAGATTCGCGGTGAAGCCGCAGCCAACGCCAGCGATCGCCGCCAGCAACCCGGCTACCGGGTGGCGGCCTACGGCAAGAAACATCAACGCCCCCAGCGGCGGCATGATCACCAGCGCCGCGTCGGAAGAGATATGGCTGAAGAAGGCGATAAATAACACCATATAGCTGGCGTAGCGGGCGCTGACGTGTGATGACATCTTGACCATCAGCGATGGCAGCAGGCCCACCCGTTCGGCAAATCCGGCGCCGAGCACCAGCGCCAGAATGGCCCCCAGCGGCGCGAACCCGCTAAAGTTTTTAATCACGTTCGGTAAAAACCAGTGCAATCCCTCAACGCTAAGCAGATTTTTAACCACTACCCGCGAGCCGTCGGTAGGGTTCTGCACGCTGACGTTCAGCGCCGATAAGATTGCGGTGGCGGCCATCAGCGCCACAATCAGATAGATAAACAGCAAAAACGGGTGTGGGACCTTATTACCTATTTTTTCAACCCAGCCATACAGCTTACCGGTGGGGGAATGCGAGGGTATGGATGACATACTCATGGGCGTTCCTCAGTTGTCGTTGTTGTGTTGGTTGTGCTTACTCTGGTTTTTGTCAGCGATTATTTTTGTCGGCGTGCGCCGCGAGGCCGTACAAAATCCGAGAGCCATTTTTTATTATTTTAAAATAGAGGGGACGACGTCCTGCGGGATCGGGCACTGGTACGGGCGTTCGGCCAATACCCGCGCCAGCTCCTGCTGGCTGGCAGTAAGCAGCGGCGTATCGCGGAACAAACGTATCGCCGTCGCGGCTAAAACTTTCCCCGCCAGCAGCATCCCTTTATGAGCGATGGAGGTTCGTCCCTGGCTTACCAGTTGCCAGGTATGCAGCGGCGTCCCAACGGCGAAGCAGGGGCTGAAACATTGAGCTACCGGCGCTTTCCAACTGACGTCGCCGACGTCGGTTGAACCGGCAAGCACGTTATCGTTCGCCGCCCACGGCGCGACTTCATCAACCAGTAGCGTTTCGCGGTGGCGCTGGGCGAAGGTTTTCCCTTCATCACCGCTGGTGCCGGCGATATTCTTCAGGCTGTTATTGATATCATTAACGCTTAGCGTGGCGCGTATCTCGGCCGCGAAAGCGCGCTCTTCATCACTCCACTGCGGCGTGCCGTAATGGCTGAGCGCCTGATACATCGCCGCCTCCAGCGTGCGGTTGGGCAGATAGCTGGAGCAGGCTTTTTCAAAGCGGCAGTTGACGCTGGTTTCGGTCATCAGCGCGGCGCCCTGGGCGATTTTCTCGATACGGGCAAAGATTTGCTGAACATCGGCCATTTCCGGGGCGCGGATCAAATACAGAACTTCGGCCTGCGCCTGCACCACGTTAGGCGAGACGCCGCCGGTATCGGTGATCGCGTAGTGAACCCGCGCTTTCTCAATAATATGCTCATTGAGGAAGTTGCTGCCGGTGGTCATCAGGGTCACGGCATCCAGCGCGCTGCGCCCCAGGTGCGGCGAATTGGCCGCGTGCGCGGCGGTTCCGGTGAAGCGCCACGCCGCCTGAATATTGGCCAGAGTACTGGTGCTGAACATCCCGGCCCAGGCCTCCGGATGCCAGGTGAGGGCGGCATCAATATCATCAAACAACCCTTCGCGGACCATAAAGGTTTTCCCGGAGCCGCCTTCCTCGCCGGGGCAGCCATAGAAGCGTAGGGTTCCGCCGCCGCCTTGCTGTTGTAGCCAGTGTTTAGCCGCGACGGCGGCCGCGAAGGCCGCCGTGCCGAGCAGGTTGTGCCCGCAACCGTGGCCATTTTCCCCTGGCGTGGCGGAACCCGGCTCTGCGCAGTGCGCCTGCTGGCTGAGCCCCGCCAACGCATCATATTCGCCAAGCACAGCGATGATCGGTTTACCCTCGCCAAAGCTGGCAATGAAAGCGTTGGGGATCCCGCCTGCGTTGCGGGTTAACTGAAAACCTTCGGCCTCGAGCGCATCGGCCAGTCGCCCGGCGGACCAGAATTCCTGGAAGCGGGTTTCTGGATGATCCCAGATATCATCGGCGATAGCGCAAAAATCATCGCGCCGCGACGCAATGATCTCATCGACAAATTGATAAACCTTTTCCATCAGACACCTCGCTGCCACGGAAAGTTGAGCGCGATGCGCGCCAGCGTCTCGACCGCCATGGTCAGCACGCTTTCATCGAAATCGAATTTCTCGTTGTGATGCCCGGCGCTCAATTCGGTGCCGAAAATCATGTAAGACGCGAGACCGCCGCGCTCTTGTACCCGCGCCATCATTAAGGTCGCGTCCTCGGAGCCTGCCGGTGCGGCAATGCGATCGACCGCCTGCTCTACGCCCGGTACCAGCGCCGCCTGTTGGCGGAGATATTGCACCCACGCCGGCGACGGCGCGCTGGACGTGGCGGCCCCCATCAGCCGCAGGTCGTAGCGGGCCTCGTACATTGTCGCGGCCCCGGCAATCACCTGTTTGGCGCGCTCAAACACATACTGATTAATGTCTTCGGTTTCGCCGCGAGTCTCCACCTTCAGTAGCGCGGAAGAGGGCACGACGTTGCGCCCGGTACCGGCCTGCATGACCCCGACGTTAACCCGCGATGCGCCGGCGCTATGCGGGGCGATGGCGTGCAGGGCTAGCGCCGCTTGAGCCGCGGCCAGCAGCGCGTTGCGGCCATCCTCCGGTTTCCCGCCCGCGTGGGCGGCGACGCCGCTGAACTGCACGTCAAATTTAGTCGTCGCCATAAAGTTGTCGCCGCCGCAGACCACGGTACCGGTGGGGACGCCGGTGCCGATATGAATGGCGGTGAAATAGTCCACGTTATCCACGACGCCTGCCGCTACCATCGCACGCGCGCCGCGGGTGCCTTCTTCGGCGGGCTGGAAAATCAGCTTGATCACGCCATTGAGCTGCGCGGCGTATTGTTGAAGAACGTGCGCTAAACCCAGCCCAATGGCGGTATGGCCGTCATGACCGCAAGCGTGCATCATGCCGGCGTTGCAGGAAGCAAAACCCGCCTGATGCGGGCGATGGCTCTCGTCGCGTTGTTCGTTAAGATCGAGCGCGTCCATATCAACGCGAAACGCCAGCGTCGGGCCGGGGCGACCGGTATCCAGCGTGGCGACAACGCCGGCGAAACCGCCCTCGAATGCCGATAACCAGCGTTCCGGCGCCCCCTGTTCGCGGGCGCGTTGATAAGCCTGAGCCAGCGTGGCGTCATCGGGTAGCCCCATCCGGCTGTCGGCATCGATAACGTCGCGTCCCATCGCAAGCTGATAACCCAGCCCGTGCAAAATCTCCGCGACCTTGCTGGCCGTGCGAAATTCCAGCCAACCAGACTCCGCGTGCAGGTGAAAATCTCGACGCCATTGCGTCATCGTCGGCGCCAGTTGGCTGATGAATTCATGAAGTTGCGGCATAACCTTTCCTGTCATAATTAAAAAGTGTGACGGTGTTCACGA
>CABUCP010000302.1 GCA_902490055.1 uncultured Klebsiella sp.
GCTTGAGAACGACGATCCGGATCTGTTCAACTGGCTGATGAATCACGGTAAGCCGGCGGATGCGCAACTGCAACGGATGGTAAATTTAATCCAGACTCGGAATCGGGAACGTGGTCCTGTGGCAATCTGATTTACGTATTTCCTGGCGCTCACAGTGGTTTTCGCTGCTGCTGCATGGGGTCGTGGCGGCGATAGTGCTGCTAATGCCCTGGCCGTTGAGCTACACCCCGATTTGGCTACTATTGCTATCGCTGGTGGTGTTTGACTGCGTGCGCAGCCAGCGGCGGATCCACGCCTGCCAGGGAGAAATTAAGCTACTGATCGACTCGCGTTTGCGTTGGCAAAAAACGGAATGGGATATCGTCGGTACGCCCTGGGTTATCAGTAGCGGTATGTTGCTGCGTCTGAAGCAAACGGAAAGCGGCCGTAGCCAGCATTTATGGGTGGCGGCGGATAGCATGGATGCGGGAGAGTGGCGGGATTTGCGCCGGCTGGTGCAGCAAAAGCCGGCGCGCGACTAACTAACTAACGGTCAGGCGAAGTGCTCCGCCATTTCGCCGAGGATCTGCTCGCACCAGTTCTCGATGCGCTCGTCGCTGAGGTCGTATTGATTGGTTTCATCAAGCGCGAGGCCGACGAACAGTTGGCCATCGGCGATAACCGGTTTCGGGCTGGTAAATTCGTAGCCCTCGGTTGGCCAGTAGCCGACAAACTTCACGCCTTTGGTCGCCAGTTTGTCGTGCAGCATGCCCAGCGCATCAAGGAACCATTCGCCGTAGCCCAGCTGATCGCCCATGCCGTACAGCGCGACGATTTTGCCTTCCAGGTCCAGCGAATCCAGCTGTTCCCAGACCGCTTCCCAGTCTTCCTGAATTTCGCCGAAATCCCAGGTGGGAATGCCGAGGATGAGTACGTCGTACTGGCTCATCAGCGCGGGGGAGTCATCTTTCAGATTGTGCAGCGTCACCAGCTCGGGGCCGATGATATCGCGGATTTTCTCCGCAGCCATTTCGGTATAGCAGGTACTGGAGCCGTAAAAAAGACCTATGTTCATCGCGTAAACATCTCAATTCTTGATGTGAATTGCGCCCAGTGTACCAGAAAGGCGGCCTCTTAAGGCATAATGAGACCGTTAAACGAACAAAGAGGCCGATGTGAAACAGGATCTGGCACAAATCGAACAGTTTCTCGATGCCCTTTGGCTGGAGCGTAACCTGGCGGAGAATACGCTCAGCGCCTATCGTCGCGATTTGACGATGTTAGTGGAGTGGCTACATCATCGCGGCCTGTCGCTGGCAAGCGTCGGCAGCGACGATCTGCAGGCGCTGCTGGCCGAGCGGCAGGCCGGGGGCTACAAGGCCACCAGTACCGCGCGGCTGCTCAGCGCCGTGCGCCGTTTCTTCCAACATCTGTATCGGGAGAAAATTCGCCCGGACGACCCCAGCGCGCTGCTGGCGTCGCCAAAGCTGCCGCAGCGGTTGCCGAAAGATCTGAGCGAAGCGCAGGTTGAACGCCTGCTGCAGGCGCCGCTGGTGGAACAACCGCTGGAGCTGCGCGACAAAGCGATGCTCGAAGTGCTGTATGCCACCGGCCTGCGCGTATCTGAGCTGGTCGGCCTGACGATGAGCGATATCAGCCTGCGTCAGGGCGTGCTGCGGGTGATTGGTAAAGGTAATAAAGAACGGCTGGTACCGCTGGGCGAAGAGGCGGTTCTGTGGGTAGAAAATTACCTTGAGTACGGCCGCCCCTGGTTACTGAACGGCGTGGCGTCAGACGTGCTATTCCCCAGCCAGCGCGCGCAGCAGATGACCCGCCAGACCTTCTGGCATCGCATTAAACATTATGCCGTACTGGCGGGGATCGACAGCGCGAAGCTCTCCCCGCACGTGCTGCGCCATGCTTTCGCTACGCATTTGCTCAACCATGGCGCCGACTTACGCGTGGTGCAGATGCTATTAGGACACAGCGACCTCTCTACCACGCAGATCTACACCCACGTGGCGACCGAGCGTCTGCGACAACTTCATCAACAGCACCACCCGCGGGCGTGAGTGCTGAATAAAAGGACTGAGTATGAAAAAAGGTTTATTGATGTTCACCCTGCTGGCGGCTTCGCTCTCCGGCGCGGCGCATGCCGATAGCGCGGCGATCAAACAGTCGCTGGCTAAGCTTGGCGTGCAGAGCACCGATATCCAACCGTCGCCGGTTTCCGGGATGAGCACGGTGCTGACCGATAGCGGCGTGCTGTACGTCACTGACGACGGCAAGCACATCATTCAGGGGCCGATGTATGACGTGAGTGGCGGGCAGCCGGTTAACGTCACCAATCAGCTGCTGGTCGGCAAGCTCAATGCGCTGAGCAAAGAGATGATTGTCTATAAAGCGCCGAAAGAGCAGCACGTCATCACCGTCTTTACCGATATTACCTGCGGCTACTGCCACAAACTGCATGAGCAAATGAGCGACTACAACGCGCTGGGGATCACTGTGCGCTATCTGGCTTTTCCGCGCCAGGGGCTGCAAAGCCAGGCCGAGCAGGACATGAAAGCTATCTGGTGCGCGAAAGATCGTAATAAAGCGCTTGACGACGCAATGAGCGGCAAAGGCGTGCAGCCGGCGAGCTGCAGCGTGGATATCGCTAAACATTACACCCTCGGCGTGCAAATGGGCGTCAACGGTACCCCGGCGATGGTTCTGAGCAATGGCATGGTTCTGCCGGGCTATCAGGGGCCGAAAGAGCTGAAAGCTTTCCTCGACGAGCATCAAAAACAGACAAGCGGTAACTAATTCGCGTGAAACAACAGATACAACTACGCCGCCGCGAGGCGGTTGACGGCGCCGATTTACCCGCCGACCTGCCGCCGCTGCTGCAGCGATTGTACGCCAGTCGCGGCGTGCGCAGCGCGCAGGAACTGGAACGCGGCGTCAAAGGCATGCTGCCGTGGACGCAGCTCACCGGCGTTGAAAAAGCGGTTGAGATGCTGCACGACGCTTTCCAGAAAGGATTACATATTGTCGTGGTCGGCGATTTTGACGCCGACGGCGCCACCAGCACCGCGCTTAGCGTGCTGGCGCTGCGCGCGCTGGGCTACGGCAACGTCTCTTATCTGGTGCCGAACCGTTTTGAAGACGGTTATGGCTTAAGCCCGGAAGTGGTCGATCAGGCGCACGCGCGCGGCGCGCAGATGATCATGACCGTCGATAACGGTATTTCGTCACATGCTGGCGTTGACCATGCCCATGCGCTGGACATCCCAGTGTTAGTGACCGATCACCACCTACCGGGCGATACGCTGCCGGCGGCGGAAGCCATTGTTAACCCCAACCTGCGCGATTGCGATTTCCCATCAAAATCGCTGGCGGGCGTCGGCGTAGCGTTTTATCTGATGCTGGCGTTGCGTACCTTCCTGCGCGATAAAGGCTGGTTCGAGGCCCGCGGTATCGCCGCGCCGAACCTTGCGGAATTGCTGGATTTAGTCGCGCTCGGCACCGTGGCGGACGTCGTGCCGCTGGATGCCAACAACCGTATCCTGACCTGGCAGGGGTTAAGCCGCATTCGCGCCGGTAAATGTCGGCCGGGCATCAAAGCGCTACTGGAAATTTCTAATCGCGATCCGCAAAAACTGGCGGCAAGCGATCTCGGCTTTGCGCTTGGGCCGCGTCTGAATGCCGCGGGGCGATTGGACGATATGTCCGTCGGCGTTGCGCTGCTGCTGTGCGATAACATCGGCGAAGCGCGCGTGCTGGCCAATGAGCTTGATGCGTTAAATCAGACGCGTAAAGAGATCGAGCAGGGGATGCAGGCCGAAGCGTTGACGCTGTGTCAGCAATTAGAGCGCAGCAGCGAAACTTTGCCCGGCGGGCTGGCGATGTATCATCCGCAGTGGCATCAGGGGGTGGTCGGCATCCTGGCTTCACGTATTAAAGAACGTTTCCATCGCCCGGTTATCGCCTTTGCGCCGACCGGCGACGGTACGCTAAAAGGCTCCGGACGCTCCATTCAGGGGCTACATATGCGCGATGCGCTGGAACGCCTTGATACGCTGTACCCGGGGCTGATTCTGAAATTCGGCGGCCACGCGATGGCGGCGGGCTTATCGCTGGAAGAGACGCGCTTTGAGGAGTTTCAGCAGCGCTTCGGCGAGCTGGTGAGCGAGTGGCTGGATCCCGCGCTGCTGCAGGGTGAGGTGGTTTCCGACGGCTCGCTGGCGGCGGCGGATATGAGCATGGAAGTGGCGCAGATGCTGCGCGACGCCGGGCCGTGGGGGCAGATGTTCCCGGAGCCGCTGTTTGACGGCCGATTCCGCCTGCTGCAGCAGCGGCTGGTGGGCGAGCGTCATTTGAAAGTGATGGTTGAACCGGTCGACGGCGGCCCGCTGCTGGACGGTATCGCCTTCAACGTTGATACTTCCATTTGGCCCGACAACGGCGTGCGCGAAGTACAGCTGGCCTATAAGCTCGACATCAATGAGTTCCGCGGCAACCGTAGCCTGCAGCTGATCATCGATCACCTCTGGCCAAATTGACAACAGTGTATTAATAAGGGCGGGATTCCGGTAGAATTCCGCTCTTATCACCGCATTTTGACAAATCCATTAAAAGAAACCGACCATGTTTGAAATAAATCCGGTAAAAAACCGCATTCAAGACCTCACGGAGCGCTC
>CABUCP010000303.1 GCA_902490055.1 uncultured Klebsiella sp.
CGGTAATTCACGTTATCCAGCGCGGTTACGCCCGGATAAATTCGCGAGAGACCGCGGGTTTCGATAATAACTTCAGATTCGACTGGTTGGGGAGCGACGAGGTCTTGCGGCGTCATATTATTGTCCTCCCGGATGAACGATTTTCGCTGGGGTAATTTGCGGAATGGTTTGCGGAATATCCCAGGCCGAGAAGACGCCGTACACTTCCACGCTGTCACCGGCTTTTAGGTTGGCCGCCTGAATCATCTTGACCGCTTGGTTATTGATATTTTTGCTGTATTCGCCGAACAGCACCTGGTCGTTAAAATCCTGATAGCTGGTGCCGTTGTAGCCGTCGCGTAGCAGGGTGCCGCGCAGGGTGGGGCCAATCTGCACCACCACATTGCCGACGCTGCCGTCGGCGAGGGTCATTTTGCCGCTGCGCGAAGCGGTATCCAGTTTGCTGACGGAGCCCGTTACCTTGACGTAAAAGATGCAGGGGCTTTCGTCTTGCGCGCGGTAGCCCAGGGTTTTACAGGCGCTATCGATATCTTTCTCCGCCTTCAGCGCGTTCATTAGCTCCGCCGCCGGGCGCGCTTTGGCGACGACCTGCGGCACAATGCTCTGCTGCCAGGTTTTATCAATGTTCGCCATATGGGGGTTGGGCGGGGATTTCAGGTCTGCCAGCTCCTGCTGCGAGACGATGCGACAGCCCCCAAGCGCCAGAACGGCCAGCGCCAGACAGGTTTTCTTATACATAATGCTCTCCTCTGCGCCCCCGCAGGGGCGCAACCACCCGAACTCAGGATTTGATGTTGAAGTCCTGAACTTTATCTGCGTTATCCTGGGTAATCAGAATGCCGCGGAACATCACGCGCTGCTTAGCCGGTTTCTCGCCTTTTTGCAGGTAGTTATCCAGATCGGTAACGCCCTGGGCGGCGATCGCCTGCGCCTGCAGCATCACGGTCGCCTGCAGGGTGCCTGCTTTCACCGCATCGCGTTCATCGTTGCTCCCGTCGATACCGACGACGATCACATCGCTACGGTTGGCCGCCTTCAGCGCCGCAATGACCCCGAGAGCTACCGGGCCGTTACCGCAGATCACGCCTTTGACGTCCGGGTGGGCCTGCAGGATGCTATCCATAATGCGTTTGCCGTCGATAAGAGTGCCTTTGGCATCCTGTTTCGCCACGCTGACCATATCCGGATACTGGTCGATAACCTGGTGGAAGGACTTAGAACGGGTGACGCAGTTATTGTCGGCGAGGTTGCAGGTCAGTTCGGCGTATTTGCCTTTCTCCGCCATTTTCTCAACGAAAACGTTGGCGACTTCCGAACCCGCCTGGAAGTTATTGTGGGTAATTTGCTCCAGCGCCACGTCGTCAACCGGAATTTCGCGGTTAATTAGGACCACCGGAATACCCGCTTTTTTGGCCTTTTCAATGGCGGCAACGCTGGCGGTGGAGTCGGCGTTATCCAGAATAATGCCCTGTACCTTTTTACCGATGGCGGTATCAATCAGCTCATTTTGCTTTTTGACATCTTCGCCGTGTGACAGCACGGTGGTTTTATAACCGAGGGCGGCTGCTTTTTCGCTGGCGCCTTTGGCTTCAGAGGCGTAATAAGGATTATCCAGCGAGTTAACCATAATCATGATGGTGCCTTTTTCTGCGGCATGAGCGGCGAAGGAAAAGGCGGTCAGGGTAGCAGCGGTTAAAAGAGTTAAACGTAATTTCATGACTCTGTTCCTATATTTTTATATTCGAACAAATGAGCCCCTGAGCGGGCAGGATTTTACGGTCTGAAATTTCCCCTGAATAAATTCGGGGATTGCGTCATCGCGTTATGGGCCGGGATTCTCCTCTGGTAGATGAATAAGGTTCTTCACACAACCTGATGCCCGGCGGGCATCAGGTCGGCGAATCCGGTTTCCATAATGTTCTGTCTACCGCATGGCGCCATTCTTGCCAGCGTTGCTGCAGGCGCTGGTGGCGGGCCATGTCGGGTTGAAAAGCGCTGTGTTCGGTTAAGAACGCTTGCAGGTCGGCCGTCGAGCCTGGGTTAAGGGCTTTACGCGCCAGCAGCGCAGCGCCGATGGCGGATAGCTCCGGGACATCGCTGCGCATCACCGGGCAGCCGAGCAGGTCGGCCTGATACTGCATCAGCCAGTCGTTGTTGGTTGGGCCGCCGTCGACCATCAGCGCCGTCAAGGTGAATTCGTCGTGCTGGCGCATCGCCACAACTACATCGGCTATTTGATAGGTAATGGATTCCAGCGCCGCGCGGATCAGGTGCGCGCGCTTCACGCCGCGGCTGAGGCCGCAAATCACGCCGCGGGCGCTATCGTCCCACCAGGGGGCGCCGAGACCGGTCAGCGCCGGTACGAAGTAGACCCCTAAGGTCGAATCGACGGATGCGGGCAGGGTATTGAGTTCGTGCGCCAGATCGGCGGCGGAGAGTTCGCTCAGCCCGGTGCTGTCCGCCATCCATGCCACCGCATCGCCGGTGTGGGGGATATTGCCTTCCAGTCCCCATACCAACTGGTCGCCATCGTGCCAGGCGACGGTGGTCGCCAGCGCGTCAATATCGCACTGGGCCGATTTGACCGGCGCCATCACCGAGGAGCCGGTGCCGTAGGTGGCTTTTACGCAGCCTGCTTCACCCAGCGCGTGGCCAAACAGCGCGGCGTGGGAGTCGCCGACCATTGCCATCACCGGAATACCGTCAGGAATAGCCGCCAACCCTTTGGTGTAACCAAATAGCCCGCTCGACGGTTTAATTTCCGGCAGCGCCGCGCGCGGGATACCGAATAGCGCCAGCATCTCGTCATCCCACTCGCCGTGATGCAAATTCAGCAGTTGGGTGCGGGCGGCGTTGGAGTAATCACAGAAGAAGGCCTCGCCGTGAGTCAAATTCCACAGCAGCCAGCTGTCGATGGTGCCGAGGCAGATCTCGCCGCGCTCGGCCCGTTGATAGCCGTCAGGAATAGCGTCCAGTAGCCAGCGCATTTTAGAGGCGGAAAACAGAGGCGCAATCGGCAGGCCGGTGGCGTGCTTAATGCGCTGATCCTGATTATTCTGGCGTAGCGTTTCGCAGAAGGCGGCGCTGCGGGTGCACTGCCAGGTAATGGCCGCATTTATCGGTTTACCGGTATCACGATACCAGCCGATGGCGGTTTCCCGCTGGTTGCTGATGGCCAGCGCCGCGATGTTTTCCGCGCCGATGTGGGCCACGGCGCTTGCGATCACCGCAAGCGAGGCGGTAACCAGCGCTTCGCCGGACTGTTCAACCCAGCCGTCGCGCGGTGTTTGAATGGCGAGTGGCTGTGAGAATTTGACGATAACCTTGCCCTGGCCATTGAGCACCACGGCTTTTGCGTTAGTGGTGCCTTCATCCAGCGCAATGATGAACTCTTTTGGTGTCGCCTGCATAAGATTGTCTCCTCGGTCACACGCCGTCCTGGAATAGCGAAGCCTGGTTTGTCTCCGACTATCGCATGCGTCTACGCAGGCCATGATGTGACATTTCGTTATCACTTTTTTAATTACTGAATATATATTCGATAGTGATTATTTATTTGATACCTTAAGCCACAAACCCGGTCATGGGCTACCGGAAAAATCATCAATTGTGCTGGCAATCACATTTCACAGATTGGGAATATGGCGCGGAGGTGCTGAGAGGTGAGATTTAATTTTATGAATTATAAGAGTTTATTTAATGAGCCCCGATGCTGAAAAATAACGCCGGGGCTTGACGAGGCGTGAAAAAAGGTTGGGCTAGTCGCTGACCAGCAGACGGGCAGTGGGGTAATCGGTGATCAAAACATCGATATAACCGCCGGTGAGCGCCCCTTTAATCGCCGCGACTTTATCGGTACCGCCGGCAAGCGCAACCACGTTCGGACATTTTTTGACTTTCTCCAGCGCCATGCCGATCACAGGATCTTCATCATCGCGTAACACCGCCTGGCCGTTTTTATCGTAGTAATGCAGACAGATATCGCCAACCGCGCCGCGTGCCGCCAGCACCTGCAGCATATCTTCGTGATAATAGTTACCGGAGGTTTTCAGTAGTTGGGAAGGCTCAAGGATCCCAATGCCGACGATTGCGATATCCACTTCGTCAAAGCGCGATACCACATCGGCGACATCCTTGCTGGACAGCAGACGGTTGCGCTCTTCCATCGACCCCTCAATGCTCTGGGACGGCAGCAGCCATGCGTCGCAGTTAAGACGTTGGGCCAGCGTTTGGGTGAGAATCGTCGCCTGGACGTTTCCGTTCGGCCCGACGCCGCCAAGCAGTTGAATGACGCCGCTGGCCTTGAGGTTTTGTGCGTGCACCTCATCGACCATGGCACGAATGGTCGAGCTCCACGACGAGACGCCAATCAGATCTTTGGGCCGCAGGCGGGTCTCCAGATAGTGAGCGGCGGCTGAGCCAATCGCCCGCTTGATGGCGTGATCGCTGGCTTCTTCCTCGGTATCGACTACCACCGCCTGTTTAAGGCCGTAGCGATCCTCAAGCCCCTTTTCGAGATTGAGGAAAATGTTTGAAGGCTGCACAACGCTGATTTTCACGACGCCTTCTTTCTGACAGCGGGTGATGGCGCGGGAGACAAATGACTGTGACAGCGAGAGAAGTTGGGCGATATCAGACTGCTTTCGTCCTTCCAGGTAGTAAAG
>CABUCP010000304.1 GCA_902490055.1 uncultured Klebsiella sp.
TACTGGATAGCCGGGCAGGTTAAGAAACGTAACATGCCAATGGAACTGGTATTACTACCCATAGTGGAGAGCGCTTTTGACCCACACGCGACGTCTGGCGCCAATGCCGCAGGCATTTGGCAGATCATTCCGAGCACAGGGCGCAATTATGGTTTAAAGCAGACCCGCAGTTACGATGCGCGTCGTGACGTCGTCGCCTCTACTACCGCGGCGCTGGACATGATGCAACGCCTGAACAAGATGTTCGACGGCGACTGGTTACTGACCGTCGCAGCATATAACAGCGGTGAAGGCCGGGTCATGAAGGCTGTGAAGGCGAACCGTTCGCGTGGTAAACCCACCGATTTCTGGTCGCTCTCGCTACCGCATGAAACCAAGGTCTACGTACCCAAAATGCTGGCTTTGAGCGATATTCTCAAAAACAGCAAGCGTTACGGCGTGAAGCTGCCAACGGCCGATGAAAGCCGTGCGCTGGCGCGCGTGCGCCTCGACACTCCGGTTGATATTTCTCAGCTCGCGGATATGGCAGGAATGCCGGTCAGCAAACTGAAGACTTTCAACGCTGGCGTAAAGGGGTCAACGCTTGGCGCTAGCGGGCCAAAATATGTCATGGTGCCGCAGAAGCACGCTGCTCAGCTGCGTGAATCTCTGGCTTCCGGCGACATTGCCGCCGTGCAGCCAACGCAGCTTGCTGACAATACGCCGCTGACCAGTCGTAGTTATAAAGTACGTTCTGGTGACACGATTTCCGGGATTGCTTCACGTCTCGGCGTCACCACCAGGGATCTGCAGCAGTGGAACAACCTGCGCGGTTCAGGGTTGAAAGTCGGGCAAAGTCTGGTTGTCGGCGCGGGAAGCAGCGCGCAACGTCTGGCGAATAATAGCGATAGCATCACCTATCGCGTTCGTAAAGGCGATTCGCTGTCGAGCATCGCAAAACGCCACGGCGTCAATATCCGTGATGTCATGCGTTGGAATAGCGATACCGATAACCTGAAGCCAGGCGATCAGCTGACGCTGTTTGTGAAAAACAACGACAGACCTGAATCCTGATCCTCAGCTTAATGAGAAAGGCACCGATTCCCCCGGTGCCTTTTTTTATTGCCTGCGCTATACCGCTTTATGCGCTTCAAACATGATGGTATCGCTGCAAAACGAGCCATCCTGCTGTAATTCAAAGTAGGCTTTAACTTCTGCCGAGGCGCTTTGCTGATACAAACGAATCGCGTCCACCAGCGCCTCAGGCGTACGCATTCGCGCCACCCATGAACTGAATTCCAACGGCAAACGATCGGTCATTAAATGATTGATCGCCAGACCTGCGTCATTAGCCAGCGCCAGCCACTCGCCGCTGGAGTAATTACGCACGTGCGAGGTGTCGCGCAGCGCTTCTACTGTCTGCAGCCAGACATCGCGTACCGGATGGCCCGGAGACATCACATCCATGATGATCATCACACCGCCCGGCTTCAGCACGCGTTTCACCTCGCGCAGCGCCTGGCCGACGTCATGCCAGTGGTGAGCAGAGTAGCGGCTAATCACCACATCAAAACTGGCATCGGCAAACGGCAGCGTTTCGGCATACCCCTGCTGAGTCACGATATTGGTAAAGCCTTTGTCTTTTGCCGCCTGAGCCACGACCTCCAGCATCTGACTCGATAAATCATACGCCGTGACCTGCGCAACCTGGCCTGCGGCGGTAAAACTGGCGTGCCCCGCGCCACAGCCCATATCCAGCACTTTTGCCTGCGGAAAATCGGCCAGGCGCTCTGCCAGGCGTTGCAGATCGCGCCCTGAGGCGTGTACGGCGCTGGTCAAATAGGCGCTTGCCTGTGAGCCAAACTGCTTTTCGACGTTGTCATGATGAGAGCGTGTTGTCATTGTGTTGTCCTTCGGTGGTTTGAGTAATAAAGGGCAGCATCGTGCTAAACGCAGACCTGCCCGATGGCAGGCCTGACATACCTTAATTAATCAGGCTTGCCGGGACTGAATTCGACTAGTAGCGGGTTGTGATCGGAGGCGCGGGTTACCAACACAGAGGCATCGTGCACGCTTAAGCCACGGTAGAACACAAAATCGAGCGGGCGACCAAACGCGCGGCGGCGCTGATCGTCGGAGAAACGAACTTCGCGTAACGACATCTCACGCGCAAAGCGATACAGCGCATTCATGCGCGGGCGACTCCAGGCGTTAAAATCACCGGCCATAATGACCGGCCCGCTATGATGGGCAATTTGATCGCCAATCGGCAACAGCTGTTTGCTGTAGACATCAACGCCGAGACTAAAGTTGACCGCATGGATATTCACTACCATCAATAACCGCGCATCCGGCAGCGGATAGACGGTCACCAGCGCCGATTTAGGCAGGCGCAAAATCGGTTCGCGCTCACGCAGCGGGCAGCAATAGATGGGGTGCGCGGAGGCCAGAGTCATGACGCCGGAAGGATGCTGCGGCAATACCAGCGCAGGAACCTGATCGGCAGCCAGATAGTTAGAGGTCGCGAATCTGACCAGCTCCGGCGTCGTTTGCGCCTCCTGCAACAGGACCAAATGCGCGTCTTTGCCGAAATTTTTGAGGACGGACTGCCATTCAGCACGCTGCTGTTTAAAGATATTCCACACCAGCACGCGAATTTTTTCATCGCTGCTTAACGGCGTGCCGGCCGGGTGGACCGGGCTGACGCCCGCAAACGCTCCCGGAGGCAATATTCTCTCCGCAGGTTGTCCGGCGACATAGCGCATGGCATAGGTATTCTTTCGCAATTTGGGCATTAAACCTCGATAACAGGAAACCAGCCCGACTACGGCTGGTTCTATAGGGATTTTCCCATACACTTTCAATGCAATTTGCGAGAAACCCTTATCCTTCGAGAGAAACGGCTGCCGCGCGGGGCTGAGATTTGTCTAAACGACCGCTCAGTACGACCAGCAGCAAAGCGACCAGCACAATCACCGCGCCAATCCACGGCGTCTGCGCCAGACCATATAATTCAACCGTCTGCCCGCCAATCACCGACCCCAGCGCAATCCCGATATTAAAGGCGGCAATATTCAGGCCGGAAGCAACATCAACGGCGCCCGGCGTGTACTGCTCAGCCTTTTGCACCACATACACCTGCAGACCTGGAACGTTACCAAAGGCGAAAATCCCCATCACCAGCACCGTTGCCAGAGCCGCATAGTGCAGGCTGGCGGTCATCTGGAAGACCAGCAGCAGGATAACCAGCGCGGCAAAGATAAATTTCAACGCAGCAACGGCGCCATGTTTATCGGCTAACTTACCGCCCCAGACGTTACCGATTGCGACAGAGACGCCATAACCCAGTAGGATCCAGCTAACTGCCGATGGGCTAAAGCCTGCCAAATCCTGCATCATCGGCGCGAGGAAAGTAAAAGCGGTGAATACGCCGCCATAGCCCAGCGCGGTAATGGCGTAGATCATCAGCAGGCGCGGATGGGTCAAAACCTTCATCTGATCGCGCAGGCTGGCGCTGGCGCGGCCCGGTATATTATTCGGTACCAGGATCAGGCTGCTGATAAGGGCAATGACGCCGAGCATCGATACCGCGAGGAACGTTTCACGCCAGCCGAAATGCTGACCAATGAAAGTACCGAACGGAACCCCGGTCACCAGCGCGACCGTCAGGCCGCCGAACATGATGGCAATAGCCGATGCCGCTTTCTCTTTTGGCACCAGGCTGGTAGCAATCGTTGAACCGATAGAGAAGAACACGCCGTGCGCCAGGCCGGTCAGCAGACGCGCCAGGATCAAGGTACCATAGCCTGGTGCTTGCCAGGCCAGCAGATTACCGGCGGTAAACAACACCATCAACGCCAGCAGTAGTTGCTTACGCGGCATGCGTCCGGTCAGCGCGGTCAATACCGGCGCGCCAATCGCCACGCCCAGCGCATAAATGGAAACCAGCAGGCCCGCGGAAGGCAGCGAGATAGCCAATTGTTCAGCAATAGTCGGCACCAGACCGACAATCACAAATTCAGTCGTGCCGATTGCGAAGGCACCGATGGTTAATGCAAGTAGCGCCAGTGGCATAATTTACTCCGTAGCATCAGGATTAAGATGACACGTAGTATGCAGGGATGTTTAAATAACAAAAACCATCAAAATCTCAATAGAATTTTGCTATAGGTGCAACAATGAGAGCAACGTCAGAAGAGATCGCTATCTTCGTCGCCGTAGTAGAAAGCGGCAGCTTTAGTCGGGCGGCCGAGCAGCTCGGGCAGGCTAACTCCGCCGTCAGCCGGGCGGTCAAGAAGCTGGAATCTAAGCTAGGCGTAAGCCTGCTGAATCGCACGACGCGCCAGCTAAGCCTCACTGAAGAAGGTGAACGTTATTTTCGCCGCATGCAGGTCGTGTTGCAGGAGATGGCGGCAGCCGAGAATGAGCTTTTAGAGGCGCGTACTACTCCCCGCGGGTTACTGCGCGTTGATGCCGCGACCCCGGTGATGCTGCATTTTTTAATGCCGCTGGTAAAACCCTTCCGTGAACGCTATCCCGAGATGACGCTTTCGTTAGTCTCCTCAGAAACCTTTATTAATCTTATAGAACGCAAAGTCGATGTCGCGATCCGCGCGGGGACGTTAACCGATTCCAGCCTGCGCGCCCGTCCGCTATTCAATAGCTATCGCAAGATCATC
>CABUCP010000305.1 GCA_902490055.1 uncultured Klebsiella sp.
TCTGCCCGATAACGCTATGACAGAACAACAAAAACTCACTTTCTCACAGCTCTATCAACGGCTCGATGGCCTGATGCTGCGCGATAAAACGCGTTACAGCCGGCGTCTGCACGGCGTGAAGAAGGTTAAAAATCCTGATGCCCAGCAGGCCATTCTGCAAGAGATGGCGCAGGAAATAGAACAAGCAGCAGGTAAAGTCCTGCTACGCGAAGCCGCGCGCCCGAAGATAACCTATCCGGAAAACCTGCCGGTTAGTCAGAAAAAACAACAGATTCTCGAGGCGGTTCGCGATCACCAGGTGGTGATCGTCGCCGGGGAGACCGGTTCAGGTAAAACCACACAGTTGCCAAAAATCTGCATGGAGCTGGGGCGGGGGCTAAAAGGCCTGATCGGCCATACTCAGCCGCGGAGACTGGCGGCGCGTACCGTGGCCAACCGTATTGCTGAAGAGCTGCAAAGCGAGCCGGGCGGCTGCATCGGTTACAAAGTCCGTTTCAGCGATCACGTCAGCGATAACACCATGGTTAAGCTGATGACCGACGGTATCCTGTTGGCGGAAATTCAGCAGGACCGCCTGCTGATGCAGTATGACACCATCATTATTGATGAGGCGCACGAGCGTAGCCTGAATATTGATTTTCTTCTTGGCTATCTGAAAGAGCTGCTGCCACGACGTCCGGACCTGAAAATCATTATTACTTCAGCGACCATCGACCCGCAGCGTTTTTCACGTCATTTCAATAATGCGCCCATTATTGAAGTCTCAGGGCGGACTTATCCGGTTGAGGTACGTTATCGTCCTATCGTTGAAGAAGCGGACGATACCGAGCGCGATCAGCTACAGGCGATTTTTGATGCTGTTGATGAGCTGGGGCGTGAAAGCCCCGGCGATATTCTTATCTTTATGAGCGGCGAGCGGGAAATTCGTGATACCGCCGACGCGCTGAATAAGCTTAACCTACGTCATACCGAAGTACTGCAGCTGTATGCGCGCTTATCCAATAGCGAGCAAAATCGGGTCTTCCAGTCGCACAGCGGGCGCCGCATTGTGCTGGCGACCAACGTTGCCGAAACGTCGCTGACGGTGCCGGGAATTAAGTACGTTATTGACCCGGGTACCGCGCGTATTAGCCGCTATAGCTATCGCACAAAAGTACAGCGATTGCCGATCGAACCGGTATCGCAGGCGTCTGCCAATCAGCGTAAAGGTCGCTGCGGACGCGTATCCGAAGGTATCTGTATTCGTCTTTATTCGGAAGACGATTTCCTGTCGCGCCCGGAATTCACCGACCCGGAAATTCTGCGTACCAACCTGGCCTCGGTCATTCTACAGATGACCGCTCTGGGGCTGGGCGATATCGCCGCATTCCCATTTGTTGAGGCGCCGGACAAGCGCAATATCCAGGATGGCGTACGTCTGTTGGAAGAGCTTGGCGCGATCGCTACCGATGAGCAGGCCACGGCCTATAAGCTGACGCCCCTTGGCCGGCAGCTGAGCCAGCTGCCGGTGGACCCGCGTCTGGCGCGAATGGTACTGGAAGCGCAGAAACACGGCTGCGTGCGTGAAGCGATGATCATCACTTCCGCGCTGTCGATTCAGGATCCGCGCGAGCGGCCGATGGATAAACAGCAGGCATCTGATGAAAAACACCGTCGCTTCCACGACAAAGAGTCTGATTTCCTTGCTTTTGTTAATTTATGGAACTATCTCGGCGAGCAGCAGAAGGCGCTATCGTCGAATCAGTTCCGCCGCCAGTGCCGGGTCGATTTCCTCAACTATTTACGCGTGCGTGAATGGCAGGATATCTACACGCAGCTGCGGCAGGTCGTGAAAGAACTCGGCCTGCCGATCAACAGCGAGCCGGCGGAATATCGGGAAATACATACCGCGCTGCTAACCGGTTTACTGTCGCATATCGGGATGAAAGATTCCGATAAACAGGAATTTACCGGCGCGCGCAACGCCCGTTTCTCCATCTTCCCCGGCTCCGGTTTATTCAAAAAGCCGCCTAAGTGGACGATGGTGGCGGAACTGGTGGAAACCAGCCGCTTGTGGGGGCGCATCGCCGCCCGCATTGAACCGGAGTGGGTTGAGCCGGTGGCGCAGCATCTGATTAAACGTTCCTACAGTGAACCTCACTGGGAACGGGCGCAGGGCGCGGTGATGGCGACGGAAAAGGTCACCGTTTACGGCCTGCCGATCGTCGCGGCGCGTAAGGTGAACTACAGCCAGATCGACCCGGCGCTGTGCCGCGAGTTGTTTATTCGCCACGCGCTGGTGGAGGGCGACTGGCAGACGCGTCATGCCTTCTTCCGCGACAATCTGAAGCTACGTGCAGAAATCGAAGAGCTGGAACATAAGTCCCGCCGTCGCGACATTCTGGTGGATGACGAGACTATGTTCGAGTTTTACGACCAGCGCATCAGTCATGATGTCATCTCTTCACGCCATTTTGATAAATGGTGGAAGCAGGCCAGTCGCGAGACCCCGGATCTGCTCAATTTTGAGAAGAGCATGTTAATTAAAGAAGGGGCGGAGCAGGTCAGTAAGCTTGACTATCCGAACTTCTGGCATCAGGGCAACCTTAAACTGCGTCTCACCTATCAGTTTGAGCCTGGCGCCGACGCCGATGGCGTGACGGTACATATTCCGCTGCCGTTGCTCAATCAGGTTGAAGACGCCGGATTTGAATGGCAAATCCCCGGCCTGCGTCGCGAACTGATTATCGCCTTGATTAAATCGCTGCCAAAACCGGTACGGCGTAATTTCGTCCCGGCGCCAAACTATGCGGAAGCGTTTTTAGGTCGCGCGACGCCGCTGGCGCTACCGCTGCTGGATTCGCTGGAGCGCGAGTTGCGTAAAATGACCGGCGTGACCATCGACCGCGAATCCTGGCAATGGGATCAGGTACCCGATCATCTGAAAATTACCTTCCGGGTAGTGGATGACAAAAACAAAAAGCTACAGGAAGGGCGTTCTCTGCAGGCGCTGAAAGACGCGCTAAAAGGCAAAGTACAGGAGACGCTGTCGGCGGTGGCCGATGACGGTATCGAGCAGAGCGGGCTGCATATCTGGAGTTTCGGCACTCTGGCGGAGAGCTACGAACAGAAGCGCGGTAACTATAAGGTTAAAGCCTGGCCGGCGCTGGTGGACGAGCGTGACAGCGTGGCCATCAAGCTGTTTGATAATCCGCAGGAACAGCAGCAGGCAATGTGGCGCGGACTGCGCCGCTTACTGCTGCTCAATATCCCGTCGCCGATTAAGTATCTGCACGAGAAACTGCCAAACAAAGCCAAACTGGGACTCTACTTTAACCCGTATGGTAAGGTGCTGGATCTGATTGATGACTGCATCTCCTGTGGTGTTGACAAGCTTATCGATGAAGCCGGCGGCCCGGTGTGGACCGAAGAGGGCTTTAGTAAACTGCACGATAAAGTGCGCGCCGAACTGAACGACACGGTGGTCGAGATTGCTAAACAGGTCGAGCAGATCCTGACGGCGGTATTTAACATCAATAAGCGTCTGAAAGGGCGGGTAGATATGACGATGGCCTTGGGACTATCGGATATCAAAGCGCAGATGGCCGGGCTGGTCTACCGCGGCTTCGTCACCGGCAACGGTTTCCGTCGCCTCGGCGATACGCTGCGCTATCTGCAGGCGATAGAAAAGCGTCTTGAGAAGCTGGCAATCGACCCGCACCGCGACCGCGCGCAAATGCTCAAAGTGGAGAGCGTGCAGCAGGCGTGGCAGCAGTGGCTGAATAAGCTGCCGCCGAACCGCCGTAATGACGACGATGTCCAGGAGATCCGCTGGATGATCGAAGAGCTGCGCGTCAGCTTCTTTGCTCAGCAGTTGGGTACCCCGTATCCCATCTCGGACAAACGCGTGTTGCAGGCGATGGAGCAAATTACGCCGTAACCTGGCTGGTTGTCCCCGGTGGCGCTGCGCTTACCGGGGCTACTCGCTTAAGCGTTTACCCACGCCAGAGTAAAGCCGTCCCAGCCTTTAGTGCCCACGGTCTGCAGCGCCGTTGCCGTCAACCGCGGTTCGGCGCCCATCATCTCAATAAACTGGCGCACGCCCTGAACGCGTTCATCGGCGCTCTGTGAATTGGCCACTTCACCGTCGCGTACTACGTTATCGCCGATAATCAAGGTCCCGGGCCGGGAGTAGTGTAGCGCCCAACGCAGATAGTGAGGGTTGTTCGGCTTATCGGCATCGATGAAAATCAGGTCGAAAGCGGGACATTCGCCAAGCGCCGCCAACGACTGTAGCGCCGGCCCTTCCTGCAGGGTTACCCGATCGTCAACGCCCGCCAGCCGCAGATTCTCCCGCGCCACCTGGGCATGATGCGCGTCGGCCTCCAGCGTCAGTAGTTGGCCGCCAGCGGGAAGCTCCCGCGCCATCCAGATGGTGCTATAGCCGCCGAGGGCGCCGATTTCCAATATTCGCTTCGCCTGGGTAAGTCGCACCAGCAGGGCGAGAAACTGCCCTTGATTGGCGGCGACATCGTGTGCCGGCAGTCCGGCTCGATGGTTGTTTTCCAGTACCCGATCGAGCACAGCATCGCCGGGGATTAAGGCCTCAATCAAATAATTGTCTACTGCCGACC
>CABUCP010000306.1 GCA_902490055.1 uncultured Klebsiella sp.
CGACCACTGTTGTTGCATATGACGTTTCCCCATTTAGCTCCCTGATGAGTCAGACCAGCCGCCTCCCAGCGCCCGGTACAAATCAATCTGCGCCAGCAGGAGATTATTTTTCACCTGCACCACGCTCAACTGCGTGGAGAACAACGTGCGTTGCGCATCCAGCACATCGAGGTAAGACGAGTAGCCGTTGCGGTAGCGGTTCTGCGCAATTCGTAGAGTTTCCTGGGCCACCGTTTCCTGTTCTTGTAGCTCGATTAACTGTTCGCCGTAGCGGCTGATGGCATCCAGGCTATCATTCACCTCTTTGAACGCGCCGCGTACCGTTTTCTCATAGCCGTAGAGCGCCTGATTACGCTGGGCCATCGATACATCAACCTGGGCATTCAACGCCTGACGGTTGAGTAACGGCGCCAGGATGCTGCCGCCGATACTCCACAGCCGCAGCGGGTTGTCGAGCAGATCCGCCAGCGTGCGGTCCTGCAGGCTGCCGGTCGCGGTCAGGTTGATGGATGGCAGCAGTTGCGCCTGCGATGAGGCGAGGGTAGCGTCGGCGGCCACCAGCTGACGCTGGGCCTGCACGATATCCGGACGGCGATTCATTAGCGTCGATGGCAGCTGCGAGGGCAGGCGCAATGGGGTAAGCTGGGGGAACGCATTACGTTTTACAGCCCCCGGATTATTCCCTAATAGCACGCTCAGGGCGTTCTCCTGCTGGGCGATTTGGTGCTGCAGCGGCGGGATCTGCGCCCGCGTTGAACGCAGCTCTGAATCCGCCTGCATCAATTCAAGGCGTGAAGTATAGCCGGTTTCATACTGGCGTTTGGCCAGATTCCACGCATCTTCTCGCGATTTCAGCGTTTGCCGGGTGACCCGCAGTTGCTCATCTAATGACAACAAGGTGACGTAGCCGACGGCGACCGACGTCGCCACGGTCAGATTTGCTGCCGCTGCCGCGGCTTTCTGCGCTTCAAGGCTGGCCTCGGCGGCGCTGGCGGCGCTGCGGTTCGCCCCCCAGATATCGACATCATAGCTAGCGGTCAGGCCGCCTTTATACAGCGTACTGTGAATGGGCAGGCCGGTAGCGGCCGATTGCGCGCGCGCGCGGGTGCCGGTCAGGTTGGCGTCAAGTGAGGGGAACAGACTACTGTCGGCGGCATAGACGCGGGCCTGATACTCATTGACGCGCTCGCGGGCGATTAATACGTCGCTATTGTAGCGCAGCGCCTGGTCAACATACTGATTGAGCGCGCTATCGTGAAAATTGCGCCACCACACGCCCTCCACCGGGCTGGCGGGGCCAACGTCGGCTCGCCAGGCGGAAGGGATCGCCAGCGTCGGTTCCGCGCGCTGGATGTCAGCAGACTGACAGCCGACCAGCGCCAGCGCGATGGCAAGGGCTAACGGGCGGATCATTGTTTTTTCTCCGCACGGGTATTAATCGTTACCTGGACCGACATCCCAGGACGCAGGCGATAGCTGTTTTTCTGGCCTTCATCGACGGCGATGCGTACCGGAATACGCTGGGCGATTTTAACGAAGTTGCCGGTGGCGTTATCCGGCGAAATGGCGCTGAATTCGACGCCGGTCGCCGGCGAAATGCTCTGCACCGTACCGTGGAAGGTTTCGCTATTGAGGGCGTCGACCGAGAAGGTGACCGACTGGCCGACGCGCACTTCAGCGAGCTGCGTCTCTTTCAGATTAGCGATAATCCAGTGCTGCGGCGGCACCAGCGAAGTCAAATGCGTACCGGCGCTGACGTAGGCGCCGAGGCGCACGGAGATTTGTCCCAGTTGCCCGCTAGTGGGGGCGATAATACGCGTGTTCTGCAGGTCAATTTCCGCCAGTTCCAGCGCCGCTTTAGCGCTGGCGACATCGGCTTCCAGCGAATCGCGATTGACAATGGTTGACTGCAGGTCCTGGCGTGACATTTCCAGCGTCGCTTTTGCCTGTTCAATATCGGCAGCGCCCTGCGCGGCGCTGGCCCGCGCGGAGTCGCGTTCGCGAATCGACAATGAACCATCAGCGGTCAGTTCCTGCACGCGTTTTAAGTCGGCCTGGGTTTTCTGGTTCTGCGCGCGGGCGTTTTGCAGCGCGGCTTCGTTTTTGGCGATCGTCGCTTCGGCGCTTTTACGCTGCTGCTGGTTGTTTTTCAGCGCCGCTTGTTTCATCGCCAGCGTCGCCTGCGCCTGATGTACGCGCTGCTTATAAATGCGATCGTCAATCTGGAATAGCACCTGGCCGGGCTGCACGGTATCGAAATCTTTCACATTCACCGCGGTAATATAGCCATTTACCTGCGGGCTGATAAACGTCGTCTGCCCGCGCACGTACGCGTTATCGGTAAACTGGCTGTGACGGGTAAAAGGGGGCAACTGCCAGGCGTACAGGATAACCAGTACGCCGACGATGCCGATCGCCGCGGCGGTAAAAATAGACACCACGCGAATATTGTTTCGGGTATTGGCCTGTTGCTTGGCCGCATCCTGCTGACTCATAACGACTCCAGAGTAAAAATTATCTTTATTTTTTGTTGCCGGTGGCGCGTTTTAGCGCGATACGGGCAGTGATTCGCAATCTGATCAAGCGCCAGAAAATCCACACTAAGGTCCCGGCCGAGATCGCTGCCGTCAGGAGATAGGTGTCATTGTAGGCGAGAATATTGGCCTGCAGCGTCGATGCGTTTTGCAGCAGCGTCGTGGCCTGCACATTGAGTAAGGTGCTGTCGCCAATCTGGCTTTGATACATCTGGCTATATTGTTGCAGACGTTCGGCGATCAGCGGATTCAGCGTGGTTAGCTGGTCGGCAAGTTGGCTGGAATGAAACTTCTCGCGCCAGGTCTGGAAGGTGCCGAGGATCGCCGAACCGAGCAGGCCGCCGATGTTCTGACTCATGCCGAACAGCACCGAGAAACTCACAAGGTTGCGCTGGTCGGCGATAACGCCGCCGATCCCTGCCAGCATGGCCGGCGCCAGGAAGAAGGCGCTGCCGAAGCCTAACAAAAACTGGCTGAACATCAGCTGTTCCGGGCGGGTCAGGATCGTGGACTGACTATCGAGCAACGAGGCAATCATGATCAGCGCCAGCGCGGTGGCGGTAGGCCAGTAGAGGCGCTGCGGGTTCAGCGTCAGACAACTGGCGACGATCCCGCAGGCGATGCCGGCGAAAATGGACCACGCCAGATTGGTCATCTGTTCATTCTGCAGGCCGACGTACTGCAGCCAGCCGATGACCCCGGTATTCTGTTCCGCCAGCACGATTCGAATCAGCAGCATAATAAGCCCGAGGCGGATAATACTGCCGCTGGAGAGCCATTTGGTATTGAGCAGCGGGTTAGTGCGGTTGTGCTCGAAGGCGATGGCTGAGACGATCAGCACCACCGCGCCGGCCAGCGACCAGCCGATCCACGGCGCTTCAAACCACCAGTCCAGTCGCCCCAGCGACAGTACGGCGCACACCAGCGCCATGCCCGGCGCCAGCAGGAAGAAGGTAATAAAATCCTTTTTCTCGAATACCTTTTTACGGTCGCTTGGCGGCAGCTTAAGCGCCATCACGCAGGCGAGCGATACCAGCGCCAGCCCGAGTTCAAAGAAGTACAGCCCGCGCCATTCGTCGATCTGCAGCAGTTCGGTTGAAAACAGGCGCGCCAGCGGTATTGCCAGCGATGAACCGGTAATGCCGATGGTCAGCGCCTTCAGGCGATGGCGAGCCGGCCAGGCCTGCACTTGATAGTAAATTCCCAGTGAACTCAACGCTGCCGCTACCATGCCGTGCGCGGCGCGCACCATCATCGCCGAACTTAGGTCATTGACGAACAGGTGGAAGAAGGTAACCAGCACGTACAGCACCAGGAATCCTTCGGTAAAGGCGCGCAGGCCAAACTGCTGGCGGAATTTTACCAACAAAAGGTTTATTGAGACGTTGGTCATGACGTAAACCGCCGGTAGCCAGGCAATTTCCGTTGACCAGGCGGCAAAGGTACCCTGTAGCAGCTGCAGGTTGGCGGTGACGACTGCATTACCCAGCGCGCCGGTCAGGCATACCAACAGTCCGACGATACCGTAAGCGACCCGTTTCGGTGTGCTATGAATCGGCGTAGACGGCGAGCCGAGGATCGCCGGTTTCTCATGCGGCGCCCAATCGTGGGGCGCATAAGGGTTGGGATGGCGACGAGGCATTATTTCTTTTCCACCTCGCGCAGCAGTTTTTCCAGTACCCGGTGAGTCTGTTCACGTTCCTCCGGGGTGATGGCGGTGAGGATCTCTTCACGCAGATCGTCGGCGACGGTCTTCACCTGATGGAATAACGCCATTCCTTTCGTGGTAGCGACCAGCAGGCGCTTGCGCTTATCGCTGGCGGGCTTGACGCGCTCCACCAGTTCAAGTTCGACGAGGCGGTTAATTAGCGGCACGATAGTGGCGCTTTCCACGCCAAGCTCCTGCGCCAGTTCGCTTTGCGAAAGGGGCTGCTCGTTGCGGGCGATGGCCGATACCGCCACCCATGACGCCTGGCTCATGCCGAGGTTTTTCAGCCGACGATTGACCGCCAGCCGCCAGTGGTGAGCGGTTAAATATAAAAGATGGGAAAAGTTAAGCTGTCGGTTATCCATGTT
>CABUCP010000307.1 GCA_902490055.1 uncultured Klebsiella sp.
GCCGATTATCGCTCACAAAAAAGGGAACCCGGATGATTCTGCACAAAATCCTCAGTAACAAAAATGGCAAGAAGTTCCTCTTGTCGATGGCGACGGTATTTGCGATTGCGCTTGCGGTGGTAGGGCGTGCAACGTTCGGCGGCGTGGTGAGCGAATACAATATGCCTTACTCTGAGTGGACAACGTCAATGTTCTTCCTGCAGGGAGCAATGGTGATGGTGTACAGCACCGTGTTCACCGTGCTGTTTGCTATTCCTCTGGGCTTCTTGTTTTTAGGTTCTGACCGCCAGGACTAAATGCAACAAGGCGAACCGGAGTTCGCCTTGCTTTATCATTTTGCCTGTCACCATCCACGGTCGTGATGATGGTTGTGGTGGTGCCGGTGGTGATAGCCATCATCCACGATACATCCCGATAACAGCGTGCACAGCGCGAGAATCAACGGTAACACAATCGGTTTTTTCATTACTCACTTCTCCAGTTAACGTCACGCCAGGCTGCGCAGAGACAGCGAAGCGGCTGATGAAGTGAGTGTATCGCGTTGAGTTATTGCGTGGATAAGACAACTCTGCAATGCCGTGGCGGCAAGAGAATATAGGATTACCACCAACCCAATTCGGTACCGGCCACCACAATGATGGCAACAACGATCATGATAATGGTCGTCTTTTTCATGATGCGCCGCCCGGTGCTGCATAGCCGCCAACGAAAAACCAGCCTAAAAAGACCACGGCGACAATGAAAATCGTTACCGGGAAAAGAATACCCAATTTCATGCTCACTTCCTGTTTCTTAGAGAGATATCGCTTATCATACGGGAAAACTACGCTTTTCCGTCAATATCAAAAAGGGTCAGTTTGCGCCGCGAATTTTTGTCGTGGTACATGGCGTCGTCCGCCGCGCGTAGCGCCTGTTCAACGTCCATATTTTGCGGATCGACATCGATTACCCCGAAGCTGGCGCCCGGGTAATCTATTCCGTGCCCTGCTAACCGATAGCGACCGGTAAGCTGCCGGCGCAGATGGCCAATAAATGTCTCCTGCTGCGGTAAATCGAGCGCCGGGCCGATTATCAAAAACTCATCGCCGCCGAGGCGACCAACGGTATCCTCATCGCGCACGCAGGCATTTAATCGCTCGCCAATCTGGATCAGAAAGCTATCGCCGCAGGGGTGGCCGAGTTTATCGTTGATCGCTTTGAAATCATCAAGATCTATGAATATCAGCAAGATCCTGCGCTGCAAAGCACGGGCTTTGGGAAATAGTGTCGTGAGATGTTTAAACAGCGCGCGGCGGTTGGGCAGCCCGGTCAGCTCATCGGTATAAGAGTGCATCTCCAGCGCGGCATTGGCGGCACGCAGTTGTTGAACCAGCGTCTCTTTCTCAACGTAATGAGAAATCAGACTGGCGAACAGATTCATCACCTGCTCGCCCTCCAGGTTGTAGGGCTGTTTTAGACGGCTGGTGGCACACAAGGTGCCGTATAACGAACCGTCGGCAAGCTGGACAGGAATACTGAAAAAAGTGGTGATACCCAGCTCCTGCGCCGCCGTACAAGAGCGCCAACGTTCGCCAACGTCGTTGCAAAAGATGCAATTATCATCAATGGCGCGTTTGCAGAGCGACTCATCCCAGGGGACGGAAAACCCCTCAGGGATTTGCATTTCGCTGCTGTTATGGGCGTACATCACCAGCTGACGCTGGGCTTCCAGGTCGATGCGGGTCAGATAGGTCGACTCCATGCGGGTCACCAGTTCCAGCATTTCCAGCAACTGACGCACCAGTGTTTCGAGCGTTCGTTCGGTGGCCAACGTCTGGGAAACGCGGGCAAGAATAAAATCAGACATGAATGATATGGCTCCCGAACGTGAGTGCGGCACTGCGAGCTGGCGCTGCGAACAACCAATAGAAAACATATATGTAACGAATGTATCACATTTTACAGGCGGATACCTGCTATCGCGATGGTAAAAAAACGCGGGACTAAAAGGCCCTACTGGGCCTTCGTAGTGGTTATAGCAGGGCTTCATCCAACGCTTTTTGCGCCGTGACCAGATGTTGACCGCCGAACAAAATAGCCCGATTTAACAGAGTATAGAGCTGGTAAATTGGCTGGCGATCGAGGAAACCTGCAGGCAGCGGCGAAACCGACTGATAGCCATCGTAAATCTGCGGCGGTTGTTCCGGATGCAGCGGTAGCATGGCCAGATCGCATTCGCGATCTCCCCAGTAACAGGCCGGGTCAAAAATGTAGGGGCCGTTGGGGCCTAAGGCGCAGTTACCCGACCACAGATCGCCATGCAATAAAGAGGGCTGCGGCTGATGATTGCTTAGCCGCTGTTGAACGGCATCGACGATTCCATCGATATCGCCAAAATGCAGGCCTTTTTCAGCGGCCAGTTCCAGTTGCCAGCCAATACGCTGCTCGGCGAAGAAAGTTGACCAGCGGCGCTGCCAGGCGTTTGGTTGCGGGGTGGTGGATAGATCGTTGTCAAAATCGAGGCCAAACTGCGGCTGATCGCTCCACTGATGTAAATGGGCTATTTGTTGGCCGAGGAGAAACGCATTGTGTGCGTCGAGCGGACGCGGCGGCAGGAACTCCATCACCAAAAAGCTGTAATCCCGATCGCTGCCGACGGCGAAAACCCGTGGCACCGTCACGGTTTTACTGCGCGATAACAGCTCCAACTGATCGGCCTCCGCGGTAAAAATAGGGAGCAGTTCGCGTTCATCACATTTAACGAAATAATCTGTCCCGCCAAAACGTAGATGCCAGGCGGCATGGATCTCTCCGCCGGGTAGCTCGTTGCGCAGTTCGATTTCAGCGCCGTCAGAGTGTAGGTCGCTTAACAAATTGCCGATAGCTTGCCACATGCCGTCTCTCCCCATGTTTTCCGCCATATCATAAGGTTAGCGCAAAACTTTGCCCTAAAGTTCGAGCTAACGCACAACTGGCGTCTTCCTCTGCGCTAATCGCACTTATTGAGCTTTCAACCATTGACTCAATGTGGTGATGGTGACTTCCGCTGGCCGGCCGAGGGCCGTCTCCGCCAGACCGGCGCTGAGCGCCCGGATTTCGTCAGCGGTTTGCGCGCTCAACAAGCCGAACGTATTGGTACCGAGATCGTGGGTTTTACCTTCATCATCATTAAGCGTCAGGACGAATCCCGCACGGGTAAAATGATTGCTGAGCTCGTTAATTTCGGTCAGCGCCTGTTCCTGAAAGGTTATGGTGACGACGTGGGCGGTAACATCATTGCTCATTTTTTTCACCCTGTTGTTAATCATGGCATTTCTAGCATAGACCATGATGACGAAATGGCCCCCTCTCACTCATGAGAAGAGGGGGATTGACTAGCGACCGCACAAGTAGTCGTAGATTTTTTGTGTATTTGCCAGCGAGCACAGGCGCGTGCCGTGGTTAATCGTGGCGGCGCTACCGGCGGCGACGCCAAAGCGGACCATATCTTTCAGTGAGGCATGTTCGGCCAGGCGCAGAGTCATGGCGCCCACCATGCTGTCGCCCGCGCCAACGGTGCTCTGGCTTTTCATCGGCGGCGGGACCACCTGCACGCTGCCGTCGGCGTCAACGCCCAGCGCCCCCTGCGGGCCCAGTGAGACCACTACTCGGCGTACTTTCCCGGAGCGGATCAGCTCTAGCGCAGCGTTACGCACATCATCAGGCTGGCTAAGATCGCGCTGTACCAGCGCGCTGAGTTCTTTCTGGTTCGGTTTGACCAGTTCGATATTGCCGACGTCCAGTGCGGCGGCTAATGCATCGCCGGAGCTGTCAATGATGCAGCGCAGCCCGTGCTGTTGCGCATTTTTAACCAGTTGGGTCAGATTATCGACGCTAATCCCTGGCGGTAAGCTGCCGCTGATAACCAGCAGCGAACCGGGCTCAATAGCTAAAACTCTTTCTTCAAGTTGCCTGAATTCATCGGCGGTAAGGGCCGCGCCGGGCATCACGAAACGATACTGCTCGCCGCTGGCGTCTACGTGGACATGCAGGTTTTGCCGCGTCCAGTCGCGCGCCTCAACGGTTTCAACCGCTACGTGCTCGTCGGCCAGCAGCGCCGAAAGGTGTTCGCCGGTGGCACCGCCGACCGGAAAAATCGCCGTAGCTTTGCCGCCAAGAAAAGTGATGGCGCGGGCGACGTTGATCCCGCCGCCGCCGGGCTCGAATACCGGGGCGCTACAGCGTAATTTCCCTTCGGGGTAAATTTGCGGCGTCAGCGTTGCGCTGTCGAGAGATGGGGCCAGCGTGAGCGTATAAATTTTGGTCATCCTGTTCCTCCTGAATACGAGTTAAGCTGCTCTGTTTTTAAGCATGGCACTGAAAAGCGGGGAGGGGAAGCGGGGATGTCAACGGATTTGCAAAGATGTCTGCATTTTTATCTTTATGAAATAAAGATTGTTTTGGGAACCCTCTTATTCAAAAAATGAAATAGCAACTGATTGCTAAGTTATTCGTGCTTTTTTATAATCAAGCGCCTTTCTTAGGACTCGCATTCAGCGCGCCTCGCGAAAGTTTCCGGGACCTGTCGGGTCTCCTTAAATGTTGTACGGACTCTAAATTCAATGAAGGGACCCATCGTC
>CABUCP010000308.1 GCA_902490055.1 uncultured Klebsiella sp.
GCTACCGTTTTACAGCCCATATGTTAGATTGGTGCAAATTACCGCCGGATGGCACGTAACGCCAACTTTTTACGGCGGCAGACTCGATACAATCAGCGATTATTTTTAGAATTTTGAGCAGCGCTTATGCTTCACAACAAGGAATGCAAATGAAGAAATTGTTTCCCATCCTTATCGGCCTGGGCCTGACTGGCTTCAGCGCCATGAGTCAGGCAGAGAACCTGGTGCAGGTTTATCAGCAGGCGCGCTTAAGCAACCCTGACCTGCGTAAATCGGCAGCCGATCGCGATGCTGCATTCGAAAAGATCAACGAAGCGCGCAGCCCATTACTGCCTCAGCTCGGTCTGGGCGCGGATTATACCTATACCAACGGCTTCCGTGACAGTAATGGCGTCAACTCGAACGTCACCAGCGGTGCACTGACGTTAACGCAAACTCTGTTTGATATGTCGAAATGGCGCGCGCTGACCCTGCAGGAAAAAGCAGCGGGTATTCAGGACGTTACCTACCAGACCGACCAGCAAACGCTGATTTTAAATACCGCAACCGCCTATTTTAAAGTGCTGGCCGCGATTGATACGCTTTCTTATACCGAAGCGCAGAAACAGGCAATTTATCGCCAGTTGGATCAAACCACTCAGCGCTTTAACGTAGGCCTTGTCGCGATTACCGACGTACAGAACGCCCGTTCGCAATACGACGCCGTGCTGGCCAATGAAGTCACCGCGCGTAACGATCTCGACAACGCCGTAGAAGAACTGCGTCAGGTGACCGGCAACTACTATCCGGAACTGGCCTCGCTGAACGTCAATGGTTTTAAAACCAACAAACCGTCTGCGGTAAACGCGCTGCTGAAAGAAGCGGAAAACCGCAACCTGTCGCTGCTGCAGGCGCGTCTGAGCCAGGATCTGGCTCGCGAGCAGATTCGTCAGGCGCAGGACGGCCATCTGCCGACCCTGGATTTAAGCGCCTCCACCGGTGTATCGAATACGACTTACAACGGTTCCAAAACCAATACGCCGCTCGCCTACAACGACAACGACGCTGGGCAAAACAAAATCGGCCTGAACTTCTCCCTGCCGCTGTATCAGGGCGGGATGGTGAACTCGCAGGTGAAACAGGCGCAGTACAACTTCGTCGGCGCCAGCGAGCAGCTGGAAAGCGCGCACCGCAGCGTCGTGCAGACCGTCCGTTCGTCGTTTAACAACGTTAACGCTTCCATCAGCAGCATCAACGCCTACAAACAGGCGGTGGTCTCTGCGCAAAGTTCCTTAGATGCAATGGAAGCCGGCTACTCGGTCGGTACGCGTACCATCGTTGACGTGTTGGACGCGACCACCACGCTGTACAACGCCAAGCAGCAGCTCTCCAACGCCCGCTACAACTACCTGATCAACGAGCTGAACATCAAGTCCGCTCTCGGTACGTTGAACGAGCAGGATCTGATCGCGCTGAACAACACGCTTGGTAAAGCGATTTCGACTTCACCGGACAGCGTCGCGCCGGAAAATCCGCAGCAGGATGCCACCGCTGACGGATACGATAATACCGCCGCGGCTAAACCCGCTTCCGTTCGCACAACAACAACCAGCGGCAAGAACCCGTTTAGCCACTAATTGTTGTTGAGTGAAAACGCCCCGTCTGGCCTGCTGGCTAGCCGGGGCGTTAAACGTAAGGCAACGTAAAGACCTCCGTTTTTCCCCTCTTTCGCTTCATTTTCCACCACTCATACTCTATCCTGAGCGTTGACAAACGCACTACCACTGGGTCCTGGAAGACAAATATGAAACGGACAAAAAATATTAATCATGCGTCGTTCCGCAAAAGCTGGAGCGCCCGCCATCTGACGCCGGTTGCCCTTGCCGTGACCGCCGTATTCATGCTCGCCGGTTGTGAAAAAACTGACGAAACGGTTTCTCTGTATCAGAACGCCGATGACTGCTCGGCGGCAAACCCAAGCAAAGCCGCAGAGTGTACTACCGCTTACAACAACGCGGTAAAAGAAGCCGAACGCACCGCGCCGAAATACGCCACCCGTGAAGACTGCGTCGCCGAATTCGGTGAAGGCCAGTGCCAACAGGCGCCGGCTCAGGCAGGCGTCGCGCCGGAAAACCAGGCGCAGGCGCAAAGCAGCGGCAGCTTCTGGATGCCGCTGATGGCCGGCTACATGATGGGTCGCCTGATGGGCGGCGGCATGGGCGCGCAGCAGCCGCTGTTTAGCTCGAAAAATCCATCCAGCCCGGCCTATGGCAAATACACCGACGCAGGCGGCAAGAGCTATGGCGCGGCGCAACCGGGCCGTACCATGACCGTACCGAAAACCGCGATGGCGCCAAAACCGGCAACCACCTCTACCGTGACTCGCGGCGGCTTCGGCGAATCCGTCGCGAAGCAATCGACGATGCAGCGTAGCGCCACAAGCTCCGGCTCCTCTTCACGCTCAATGGGCGGCTAAGTAGCATGGAAAGAATCAGCATTACCGAGCGCCCGGATTGGCGCGAGAAGGCAACCGAATATGGCTTCAACTTTCACACCATGTACGGCGAACCGTACTGGAGCGAAGAAGCCTACTACAAGCTGACGCTGGCGCAGGTTGAAAAGCTTGAGAACGTCACCGCCGAGCTGCACCAAATGTGCCTGCAGGTGGTCGAAAAAGTGATCGCCAGCGACGAGCTGATGGCCAAGTTCCGCATTCCAAAACACACCTGGGGCTTCGTACGCCAGTCGTGGAAAACCAACCAGCCGTCGCTGTATTCGCGCCTCGATCTGGCCTGGGATGGCGTCGGTGAACCGAAACTGCTTGAGAACAACGCCGACACGCCGACCTCGCTGTATGAAGCGGCCTTCTTCCAGTGGATCTGGCTGGAAGATCAGCTCAATGCCGGTCAGCTGCCGGCGGGTAGCGACCAATTCAACAGCCTGCAGGAAAAGCTGATTGAGCGCTTCGGCGAGCTGCGTGAACAGTTTGGCTTCCAACTGCTGCATATGGCCTGCTGTCGCGATACCGTTGAAGATCGCGGCACCGTGCAGTATCTGCAGGACTGCGCGGCGGAAGCAGGCGTCGCAACCGAGTTCCTGTACATTGAGGACATCGGCCTGGGCGAGAAAGGCCAATTCACCGATTTACAGGATCAGGTAATCGGCAATTTGTTCAAGCTCTATCCGTGGGAATTTATGCTGCGGGAGATGTTCTCCACCAAACTGGAAGACGCCGGCGTACGCTGGCTGGAGCCGGCATGGAAGAGCATTATCTCCAATAAAGCCCTGTTGCCGATGCTGTGGGAGATGTTCCCTAACCATCCTAACCTGCTGGCGGCTTACTTTAGCGAAGATAGCCATCCGGAACTGGAAAAGTACGTCATTAAACCGATCTTCTCCCGCGAAGGCGCTAACGTGTCAATCGTCGAGAACGGCAAGGTCGTGGAAGCGGTTGAAGGCCCATACGGTGAAGAAGGGACGATCGTCCAGGAGTTCTACCCGCTGCCGAAATTTGGCGATAGCTATACGCTGATCGGCAGCTGGCTCATCAACGACCAGCCAGCCGGGATCGGCATTCGTGAAGATCGGGCGCTGATCACCCAGGATCTTTCGCGTTTCTATCCGCACATTTTCGTCGAATAAAATAAAAACCCCGGCAACCTTCATCGCCGGGGTTTTTATTTGCGATGGTTACCGTTACGCCGCACCCACCACCACTGACAGCATACTGAGCGATCCCATCTCCATTCCTTCAACCGGGATAGTTATCGGCTCTTCGCCATCCCACGCCCCCAGAATATAGAGCAGCGGCAGGAAATGTTCGGCCGTTGGGTTAGAGAGCGATCCGCCTTCATGCGCCAGATAATTCACCAGCGGATGTTCTTCGGCAGGCCCTTTCCAGTTCAGGTTCGCTTTCACGTAATCATTGAACGACTCCGCCCACGGATATGGCGTGCTTTCACCGTGCCAGCGCGCGGTGCGCAGGTTATGCACCACGTTGCCGCTCGCCACCAGCATAATGCCCTCATCGCGCAGCGACGCCAGCTTGCGCCCCATCTCCAGATGCCATGACGCCGGCTTAGTACTATCAATACTGAGCTGCACCATCGGGATGTCCGCATCAGGGTACATCTTGATCAGTACGCCCCACGAACCGTGGTCAAAACCCCATGCTTCTTGATCGAGGGCGACCGGCACCGGCGCCAGCAGCTCAACCAGATGCTGCGCCAGCTCAGGCGATCCCGGCGCCGGGTAATGAGTGTCATACAACGCCTGCGGGAAACCGCCGAAATCATGAATGGTTTTCGGCGCTTCCATCGCCGTGACTCCCGTCCCGCGGGTAAACCAGTGCGCGGAGATCACCACGATGGCTTTCGGGCGCGGCAGCGTTTCACCAAGATGGCGCCAGGCGCGGGTGTAGATATTATCTTCCAGCACGTTCATCGGGCTACCATGGCCTAAAAACAACGCTGGCATACGGGTACGGGACATGATGATATCCTTGAGTAGGGAGTATTTGATGTCTTCACATTACGCGCTTTTGCTCGCGGATAAACTCAGATAAGCATGATGATCATTATCAGAAAATTTGAATG
>CABUCP010000309.1 GCA_902490055.1 uncultured Klebsiella sp.
GGGCGGGGAAGCTCTACCGCTATATAATAGTTTATATAGCGAGTAAATGTCGCATCGTCAATGGCCTTCATCCCCAACGCATAAATGCCATCTAGTCCGCAGACGAGGGCAATCAAACGCCAGGCGATATTTTCCGCCGCATCCTGTGGCTTAAACTCGCCGGCTTCGGCGCCGCGTTTAATCGCCGCCACCGTTTCTTCATGCCACATGGCCATGGTGAGCAGGTAAGCCGCTTTAACCTCGTCGTCGCTGTCGGACAAAATCTGCGCTTCCCGCCACAGGCGGATATAGGGCTCAAGGCGACCGTCCTCGCTGCCGAGTAGCGAAAACAGGCGTTCGCTCCAGCTGGCTTCATCGGTCAGCAACTGAATATCGAGCATCTCGCGAATCAAGCGGATAAAGGCCTGCGCCTTAAGTTCGCCGGTCGAGGCAAAGTGGTGGTGCAGTTGGCCCGCGGCAACGCCGGCTTCGCTGGCTATCTGGCGCACGGTCATGGCGCTAAAACCGCCGTTAAGCGCCACTCGCATAGCGGCCTGCATAATCACTTCCCGACGAGCTTCCCGATTTAAATAGTGCATAGAGACCTGCAATAAAGGGCTGATGACGCGATGGTAACAAAAAGTTGGACAGGCGTTCAACAATCCGGCAGGATCGCATTCCTGGACACGTGTCCAATTTATAAAATTGAGGAAAAGTGGTATGTCTCGGCAATGGTTAACGCTGATGGCGATTTTGCTGGTTTATATTCCGGTCGCAATTGACGCGACGGTGCTGCACGTAGCCGCGCCGACGCTTAGCGTCGCGTTGGGCACCAGCGGCAATGAGCTACTGTGGATCATTGATATTTATTCACTGGTAATGGCCGGCATGGTGCTGCCGATGGGCGCCCTGGGCGATAAAATCGGCTTTAAACGCTTGTTGTTACTCGGTAGCGCTATTTTTGGCGTCGCTTCGTTGTGCGCCGCGCTGTCGCCAACGGCGATAACGCTAATTCTCTCCCGTGCGCTGCTGGCGGTAGGAGCGGCGATGATTGTCCCGGCAACCCTTGCCGGGATCCGCGGTACTTTCGCGCAGGCGAGCCAGCGCAATATGGCGCTGGGATTGTGGGCGGCGGTTGGCTCCGGCGGCGCGGCGTTCGGCCCGCTGGTGGGCGGTATGCTGCTTGAGCACTTCTACTGGGGATCGGTGTTTCTGATCAACGTACCGATTGTCCTGTTAGTGATCGTCATTAATGCCAGGGTAGTGCCGCGCCAGCCCGCGCGTCGCGAACAGCCGCTGAACCTACTGCAGGCGCTGATTCTGATTGCGGCGATCTTGATGCTGGTCTTTAGTGCTAAATCGGCGCTGAAGGGGCAGTTGGCGCTGTGGCTCACCGCCCTGGTGGCTATCGGCGGGGCGGCGATGTTGGCCTGGTTTATCCGCAAACAGCTGTCGATGCCGACGCCGATGGTCGATATGCGTCTCTTTACGCATCGCATTATTTTAAGCGGGGTGATGATGGCGATGACGGCTCTGATTACGCTGGTTGGTTTTGAGCTGCTGATGGCGCAGGAATTACAGTTTGTGCACCAGAAAACGCCGTTTGAGGCTGGGCTATTTATGTTGCCGGTGATGGTCGCCAGCGGCTTCAGCGGGCCGATTGCCGGGATGCTGGTCTCGAAATTGGGGCTTCGTCAGGTGGCGACAGGCGGCATGCTGCTGAGCGCTTTTAGCTTCCTTGGCCTGTCGATTACTGACTTCAGCACTCAGCAGTGGCAGGCATGGGGGCTGATGACGCTGCTCGGCTTTAGCGCCGCCAGCGCGCTGCTGGCGTCGACGTCCGCGATTATGGCGGCAGCGCCAAAAGAAAAAGCCTCGGCGGCGGGGGCCATTGAGACCATGGCCTATGAATTAGGGGCAGGGCTCGGAATTGCGCTGTTCGGTCTGATCCTGACCCGTAGTTACAGTAGCGCGATTGTACTGCCTGACGGGATTGGCGGCGAGGTGGCGCTCCAGGCGTCGTCGTCCATCGGCGAGGCGATGAAGGTGGCGCAATCGCTGCCGGCTCTTCCCGCTGATTCACTGATTGCCGCGGCGAAAACGGCATTTGTCAGCGCCCACAGTATTTCGCTGGCCACCGCCGGAGTTCTGCTGCTATTGCTGGCTGCTGGGATCTGGCGTGGGCTGGCAATGAGCCCGACGCCGCAATAAACCCTAGAGCTGTAGAGAAAGCTCCATCGCCGCGCGACGCAGCGGCGCGAGGGCTTTCTCCTTCAGCGCCGCGGCGCTCATCGACGAGGCGGGGACGCCGACGTTGAGCGCCGCCACCACCTGGCCGCTGCGCGACAGCAGCGGCACCGCCAGCGAACATAACCCCACCTCAATTTGCCTGTCGGCCAGGGCGTAACCCTGCATTCTGACTTTACTAATTTCCGTGCGCAATGACGGCAGGTCGCAGAGGGTGTGCGGCGTGTATCGTATAAGATGTGCTCGTGACAGTGTCACTTCTAATTGTTCTTCCGGCAGCGCGCTCAGCAATACGCGACCCATCGAGGTCGTCCATGCCGGGAGCCGGCTGCCGCGTCCTAAATCAACGCTGAGTAAATTGTTGACCGCCGCGCGGGCGATATACAGGACGTTGTCGCCATCAAGCGTGGCCGCGGAACAGCTTTCCCCCAGCGTCTTGCCGAGATTATCCAGCGCCGATTGCGCGACTTTCGCCAGCGGTGTTCCCGCCAGATAGGCGTGACCGACCGCCAGCACGCGCGGCAGCAGTTCATAGCAACGGCCATCCGGGCTGTGCACCATGCCCAGCGCCGCCAGGGTATACAGGCAGCGGCGCACCGCCGCGCGGGAGATCTGCGTTTTCTGGCTTAACTGTGAGATGGTCAGACGCTGACGCTGTGGCGTAAAGGCGTTAAGTACCTCCAGTCCGCGCGCCAGCGACAGCATAAAGTTGGGATCGTGCTCGGCCTGCCTGGCGCTCAAGGTGGTGGGGGTATTGTTGCTCATTGCATCCCTCTCCGTTGCAATTCAAAGCTCACGGGGCATCACTATACCGCGCGCAAATTGACTCGTGCCGAATTGTGCCTGTTTTACCACCTCGATCACATTATTAACTGCAATTTAACAAGTGTGCCGATAATCGCACAACATTTCGATTATCGCCGTTGACCATCCGCCTGGCTGGACCCTATTGTCAAAGGCACAGACGTCCCCGTTATAGATGTGGGTACGAAAAGTTATATATCTCATCAGGAACAACAAATGACTGCGACCGTAGAACGCATTGAGAGCTGGATCGTGGATGTGCCAACCATCCGGCCACATAAATTATCGATGACCACCATGGGTTGCCAGACGCTGGTCATCGTGCGTATTACCCGCTCCGATGGCATTTGCGGTATCGGCGAGGCCACCACCATCGGCGGGCTGAGCTACGGCGTAGAAAGCCCGGAAGCGATTTCTTCCGCGCTGATTCACTATCTGACGCCGCTGCTGAAGGGGCAACCCGCTGATAACCTCAATGCGCTGACCGCGCGGATGAATTACGCCATTAAAGGCAACACCTTTGCGAAATCGGCGATTGAAACCGCGTTACTTGATGCCCAGGGTAAAGCGCTAGGCCTACCGGTGTCGGCGCTGCTCGGCGGCGCGCTGCAAACCTCGCTGCCGGTGCTGTGGACGCTGGCCAGCGGCGATACCGATAAAGATATTGCCGAAGGGGAAAAATTGTTAGCCGAGCGCCGCCATCAGGCGTTCAAGTTGAAAATCGGCGCGCGTGAGTTAGCCACCGACCTGCGCCACACCCGCGCTATCGTGGAGGCGCTGGGCGATCGCGCCAGTATTCGCGTTGACGTCAACCAGGCCTGGGATGCCGCAACCGGCGCGAAAGGCTGCCGTGAACTGGCGGCGATGGGCGTTGATCTCATCGAACAGCCGGTCAGCGCCCAGGATAATGCCGCGCTGGTACGCCTGAGCCAACACATTGAAACCGCGATCCTCGCCGATGAAGCGGTAGCGACTGCCAGTGATGGCTACCAGCTGGCGCAGCAGGGGTTTACCGGCGCGTATGCGCTTAAGATTGCAAAAGCCGGCGGGCCGAACAGCGTGCTGGCGCTGGCCCGCGTCGCGCAGGCGGCGGGCATTGGCCTGTACGGCGGCACCATGCTCGAAGGCACCGTGGGGACCGTCGCCTCGCTGCATGCGTGGTCAACGTTGCCGCTGCAGTGGGGCACCGAGATGTTCGGCCCGCTGCTGCTGAAAGACGATATCGTCAGCGTCCCGCTCACCTTTGCTCACGGCCAGGTGGTATTGCCGCAAACGCCGGGTCTCGGCGTCGAGCTGGATGAAGACAAGCTGCGTTTCTATACCCGTAAGGCGTAAAGCATAACCGGAGATAATAATGCTATTTAAAGTTGATATGACCGTAAATATTCCCCTCGGCTTTCCTGCCGCCGAAGCGGATGAAATTAAAAAACGCGAAAAAGCCTATTCGCAACAATTACAACACGAAGGCAAGTGGCGGCATATTTGGCGCGTCGCAGGCCTTTACGCCAACGTCAGTATTTTCGATGTTAAAGAT
>CABUCP010000310.1 GCA_902490055.1 uncultured Klebsiella sp.
TCCACCAGCTTCGGTACCTTGTAGCCGGTAAGATGACGACGGCAGAAGGTAATCAGCGCTTCCTCGGTTAACGCGGCATCTTTCTTCACCACGAAGATTTTCACCGCCTCGCCGCTGCTGCCGGACGGTACCCCGACGGCAGCCACTTCCTGCACTCCGGCGTGCTGCATGACGACATCTTCGATTTCATTCGGATAAACGTTAAAACCGGAAACCAGAATCATATCTTTTTTGCGATCGACGATGCGCAGGAAGCCTTCATCATCCATCACCGCGATATCGCCGGTATGCAGCCAGCCATCTTTGATAATTTCATCGGTGGCATCCGGACGCTGCCAGTAGCCCAGCATCACCTGCGGCCCCTTAATGCACAGCTCGCCCGGCTCGCCTGGGGCGACTTCATTATCGTCATCATCAACCAGCTTGGCTTCGGTGGAAGGTACCGGCAGGCCAATACTGCCGCTGTGGTAGTCGATATCATGCGGATTAACGCTTACCAGCGGCGAACACTCAGTCAGGCCGTAGCCCTCGAGCAAATACTGCCCGGTGAGTTTTACCCAGCGATCCGCCACCACCTGCTGCACCGGCATACCGCCGCCGGCGGAAAGGTGCAGCGTGGAGAAATCAAGCTGCTGGAACTCTTTGTTATTCAGGAGCGCATTAAACAGCGTGTTCACCCCGGTCATCGCGGTGAACGGATATTTGGCCAGCTCTTTCACCAGACCCGGAATATCACGCGGGTTAGTAATCAGCAGGTTTTGCCCGCCCAGCTCAATAAACAGCAGACAGTTCATAGTCAGCGCGAAAATGTGGTACAGCGGCAGCGCCGTCACCACCAGCTCTTTGCCGCGATGCAGTAGAGGACCGTAGGTCGCGTGGACCTGTTCAAGGTTAGCCAGCATGTTGCGGTGGGTCAGCATCGCCCCTTTCGCCACGCCGGTAGTGCCGCCGGTGTACTGCAGGAAAGCCAGATCCTCAGCAACGATTTCAGGCTTCACGTACTGCATACGGTAGCCGTGCTGTAAGGCGCTACGAAACGAGATAGCGTCCGGCAGATGATATTTCGGCACCAGGCGCTTGATGTACTTTACGACGAAATTAACCAGCGTGCCTTTGGCAGTGGAGAGCTGGTCACCCATCCGCGTCAGAATCACGTGCTTAACCTGGGTTTTATCGACCACTTTCTCCAGGGTATGCGCGAAGTTGGAAACAATCACAATCGCCGCCGCGCCGCTGTCATTGAGCTGGTGCTCCAGTTCGCGCGGGGTATACAGCGGATTGACGTTAACGGCAATCATCCCGGCGCGCAGAATACCAAATAGCGCCACCGGGTATTGCAGCAGGTTAGGCATCATCAGCGCGACGCGGTCGCCTTTCTGCAGCCCTAACCCCTGCTGGAGGTAAGCAGCAAATGCGCGGCTGCGCTCTTCCAGCTTACGGTAGGTCATCACCTCGCCCATATTGATGAACGCCGGTTGGTCGGCATAGCGGGTGGCGGCGTGTTCAAACAATTCAACCAGGGATTGATAGCGGTCAGGATTTATCTCCGCCGGAACATCGGCGGGATAACGGTTTAGCCAAACCTTTTTCACTGCATCACCTCTGAAATAGTTATTCGTCGTCATCACAGCCCCTGATCAACAAACATTCTGTTAACATTATATTAACTCAGCGTACCAGTTTATTAATTAGGCGTTTTTCAGGTTGCGAAGCGCGTCACTATTTATTTTTCTTATGAGACTAAAAAACACGAAACAGCGGGCCAGCCGCTGTTTCTATTCCATTATAAAAACAACAAAATCATTCCGTTACGACATTTCTTACTTCCGCCGGGCCCGGATTATACCAGCCCCAGCCGCCGTATCCGTAGCCCCACGGACGCGGGCCGAGCATCCACGGGTCGATGGGCTGCGGCGGCATCACCACCTGCTGCACCACGTTCCAGCGCTTGTAGCCGGTGGCGTTCATCAGCATGAATTTATACGGCGTGGAGCCAACCTTGCCGTCGACGACGCCGCTAATCGGCCCGACCACGGTCACCAGTTGGCCGCGGAAATCGACCGGATCAAGGAAACCGCTCACGTCGGCGAAGATCCGCCCGCGCGAAGGTTCGCCCAATTCCGGCCGCGCGCCGCTATCCAGCGGTACAGTGGCAATTTCTAAGCGGGTTTTCCCCTGCTGGTTCTGCACGTTGACAACCTTACCGCCAAAGCGCGCTTCCTGACCCATATACAGCTGCGGCGCGTTCATTACCCGGACTAAATCCTGCTGCGGCGTTGGACTGGTGCCTTTAATGGCATCCGGTACCGATACGCAGCCGCTTAGCGCAACGGCAACTGCCGCAGCTAACAGCCAACGAACACCCTGTTTTTGACCCGCCATGATGCGACTCCTTCTCTCAGTCTTCTCTTTACTGAGATTCACTCGCGGCCAGGAAGTTTCTTCCACGCCACTTCGTTTCGCAAATAAACTGGTTCAGCGTGCTCAACGGCGACGGTTTTTCCCGCCGCCAGCAGCGCTATCGCCAGCGGTAGCATATCTTCCGCCGCCGGCAGCTCAATCTCGCCGCTGCGTAAAATAAGCCCGCTCTCTTTCGCCAGATCCGGCCATGCCTGCCAGCCGGTGCCGACGGTCGCCCATTCTCCGGAAAGTTGCGCCAGGCGCTCGGCAACGGCTTGCGGTTTGAGTACCGCTTCGCTTTCTTCGCCGTGCCAGATGCCCTGCTCGTCGCGCTGATATTCGGCCCAGTAGACTTCGCCCATACGCGCATCGATGGCTGCCAGTACGCGAGTCGCGCCGGTTTTGCGCCATGCGCCCTGCGCCATGGTCGCCAGCGTAGAGACGCCAATCATCGGCAGCTCAGCGCCCAGCGCCAGCCCCTGAGCGATGCCGATACCAATACGCACGCCGGTAAAACTGCCCGGGCCGCGGCCAAAGGCCAACGCGTCCAGCTCGTTGAGGGTGGTGCCGCTTTCGTTAAGGACTTCCTGCACCAGCGGCAGAATGCGTTGGGTGTGTTCGCGGGGACAAATTTCGAAATGAGCACTAAGGGTGCCATCATTCCACAGCGCCGCGGAGCACGCCTCCGTGGCGGTATCGATAGCCAAAATTCGCATGGGTGATCACGCTCTCGTTACATAACCCAGGCTTTTCAGGCGGCGGTCTGGCGGCAAACGGTGCAACCGTGCCGTGCGGCCTGAAATCCTTGGGGATAGCAGATTGACAAAATGGCGCGCAGCTTACCACATTTTGCCGCAGATTACCTCGCTGGCGGAACGGCAAGGAATCGCACCGCCCGGCGGATATCGCGGGTTCGCGGTGCAGGCGGCAGGCTGGCGAGGAACACCGCGCCGTAGGGACGCATAACCAGCCGGTTATCGCAAATGACCAATACCCCGCGATCGTCGATATCGCGAATCAGTCGGCCGACGCCCTGCTTCAGGGTAATCACCGCATCCGGTAGCTGGACCTCATCAAACGGATCGCCGCCGCGCAGACGGCAATCTTCCATTCGCGCTTTCAGCAGCGGATCGTCCGGCGAGGTAAACGGCAGCTTATCGATAATCACCAGCGATAGCGCATCGCCGCGCACGTCGACCCCTTCCCAGAAGCTGCTGGTCGCCACTAATAGCGCATTGCCGGCGCTAACAAACTGCTGCAGCAGTTGACCTTTACTGGTCTCCCCTTGCAGCAGCACCGGCAGCGTCATGGTGGCGCGGAACTGCTCCGCCAGGTCGCGCATCATGGCGTGCGAGGTACATAGCATAAAGCAGCGACCGCCGTTAGCTTCGATCAGCGGTTTCAGCATTGCCGCCAGATGGCGCGCCGCGCCGGGCTGGTTCGGCAGCGGTAAATTGCGCGGTACGCAGAGCAGCGCCTGATGTTGATAATCAAACGGACTTGGCAGCAGCAACGTCTGCGCGTCATCGATGCCAAGGCGGGCGGTGAAGTGATGGAGATCGTCATTAACCGACAGCGTCGCCGAGGTAAAGATCCAGCTTCCTGACTTTTGCGCCATCACCTCTTTAAACTTCTCCGCCACGGTTAACGGCGTCAGAGCGAGGGTAAAATGCCGCGAGGTGCATTCATACCAGTAGCTATAGCCCGGCTGATTAATCTCTTTAAGCCGTTTCAGGCGACCGCGGTATATGGTCGCCCGTTCAAAGGCGGCGTCGAGCAATGCGGAGCGGCCAAGCGACAGTTTAGCGACGTCGTAGCAGAGTTCCAGGGCGTCATCAAGCAGCAGCAGCGCGCGCTGGATGTGGCTATCCGCCAGCAGTTCGCGCAGGTTGCCGCGATAGCCGGGGTCGCCGAGCTGCAGGCGGAAATCCTGCGCGCTTTGCGCCAGGCGGTCGGCGCATTTTTGCAGCTGTTGGGTATCTTTCAGTTCCGTGCGGTAGGCGATAGTAATGTCTTTCGCCAGATCAAGAAGCTGGCGGCTGGAGAGCGACTGGCCGAAGTACTGGCTGGCAATATCCGGCAGCTGATGGGCTTCATCGAAGATCATCACCTCCGCTTCGGGAATGAGTTCAGCAAAGCCGCTCTCTTTTACCACCATATCGG
>CABUCP010000311.1 GCA_902490055.1 uncultured Klebsiella sp.
GAATACGGATATCGTCGGGCATTAATCGTTACCGATGCGATGCTGAATAAATTAGGCATGGCGGCAGAAGTGCAAAAAGCCTTACAGGAGCGGGATATTTTCAGCGTGGTGTATGACGGCGTGCATCCGAACCCGACCACCCTGAACGTTGAAAGCGGCCTGGCGCTGCTGAAAGAAAATAACTGCGACTGCGTGATTTCGCTGGGCGGCGGCTCGCCGCACGACTGCGCGAAAGGGATCGCTCTGGTGGCCGTTAACGGCGGCAACATCCGCGATTATGAAGGCGTGGACCGCTCGGCGAAGCCGCAGCTGCCGATGATCGCCATCAACACGACCGCCGGTACGGCGTCCGAAATGACTCGCTTCTGCATCATTACCGATGTCGATCGCCATATCAAAATGGCGATCGTCGATAAGCATGTGACGCCGGTTCTGTCGGTTAACGATTCGTCGCTGATGATGGGGATGCCGAAATCACTGACCGCCGCGACCGGGATGGACGCGCTGACCCACGCTATTGAAGCCTATGTTTCCACGGCGGCGACGCCGATTACCGATGCCTGCGCGCTGAAAGCTATGACTATGATTGCGCAGAATCTCACTCATGCAGTAGAAGATGGCGGCAATGAACAGGCGCGTGAAGCGATGGCCTATGCGCAGTTCCTCGCCGGCATGGCCTTCAACAACGCGTCGCTGGGTTACGTCCACGCGATGGCGCATCAGCTGGGCGGGTTCTACGACCTACCGCACGGCGTCTGTAATGCGGTGCTGCTGCCGTTTGTCCAGGAGTATAACTGCAGCGTCGCCTCCGCGCGTTTGCGTGACTGCGCGCAGGCGATGGGCGTTAACGTTGACAAACTGAACGACAAGCAGGGCGCGGCAGCCTGCATTGCGGCTATCCGCGAGCTGGCGCGCAAAGTCGGCATCCCGGCCGGGCTGCGTGAATTGAACGTCAAAGAAGAGGATATTCCGCTGCTGGCCAGCAATGCGCTGAAAGATGCCTGCGGATTCACGAATCCGATTCAGGCGACCCACGAAGAGATTATGGCGATTTTCCGCGCCGCCCTGTAAGACCAAAAACGCCCGGCCTTTGCTGCCGGGCGTTTGTTTTGCCTTTTACTTACAGGCTTTCCTGCACCCACACCCGCATTTCGCCTTCACCGCGGTTAGCCCAGCTAAACCACGGAATGAAAGTGAGCGTCTGCGCCTCGCGGGCGGCGGCGGGGCTGTCGTAACGCCAGAGCGCTTGCTGCTCCGCCCGCTCTGCCGTCTGCTTGTAGCCCGGCGCCTGAATCAGCACTTTATGGGCGAAAATCCCTTTCCCTTCAAAGGTGGTGAACTGCGCATCGCGCGGCAGCTGCAGATTATGCAGCGCCTCGCCGTTATCCGCCTGTTCCAGGCAGTAGACCAGCGGGCCGCGCTGCAGGGCGACCTGGCCTGCCTGATGGCGCACCAGCGGATTGCCATACAGACGACGCACCGGCATCGGCAGCGTCAGTACCAGGGTATCGCCTTCCTGCCAGCGGCGATTGATGTGCAGATAGCCTTTGCGGATATCCTCGGCGACCGGCAGGCCGTTCAGCGTCACCTGCGGATGGTCGCACCAGTCCGGTAGACGTAGCGCCAGGGCGTGAGCGATCGCCACAGGCGAATCGATGGCGATTTTGACCTGTTCCTGCCACGGATAGTTGCCGCTGATGCGCAGGCGCAATGTTTCTTCGCCGACCGCAACCTCAACCTGATTGCCGACATACAAGTTGATATACAGCGCCTCATCGCGCGGCGTGTAGATATAATGGCCGAGCGAGGTCAGCACGCGGGCGATATTCGGCGGGCAGCAGGCGCAGCCAAACCAGCGCTGGCGGACGGGCTTCACATGGTCGTAGATGTGGTTGAATTTCAGCGCTTTTGGCTGTACTTCCAGCGGATTGACGTAGAAGAAGTGTTTACCGTCGAGCGCCATGCCGCCCAGCACGGTGTTGTACAGTGCGCGCTCCATAACGTCGGCATACTGGCTGTCCGCTTCTAGTTCGAGCATCCGCCGGGCAAACATCATCAGGCCAATAGAGGCGCAGCTTTCCGCATATACCGTGTCGTTTGGCAGATCGTAATCGCTGCTAAACGCCTCGCCGCTGCTTTGTGAGCCGATACCGCCGGTAATATACAACTGGCGCTGGACCATATTGTTCCACAGCCGCAGGCAATCCTGGCGCTTGCCCTCGTCCTGGCTCAGCCGCGCCAGATGCGCGACGCCGGTCATCAGGTAGACAAAACGTACCGCGTGACCGATGGCGGTGGGCTGTTCGGCAATTGGCAAATGCGCCTGGCTGTAGGGTTTGTCCATCACCATCCATGCCGGGCCATAGGTGTTCCAGTAGGACGTTTTGCCGCGTTTCTCGTATTCGATATCGTAAAAGTGCGGCTGCGTTCCGCGCTGTTCGACGAAGTAATTGACCAGCGCCAGATAGCGCGGCTGCTGGGTGACGTCATACAGGCGCATCAGCGCCAGTTCAATCTCCGGATGGCCCGGATAGCCGTGCAGCTGGTGGTCGGCGGGGCCGAAGACGCGAGCAATGTGGTCCGCCAGGCGGCAAACCACCTCCAGCAGGCGGCGTTTGCCGGTAGCCTGAAAGAAAGCGACGCCGGCTTCAATCATATGCCCGGCGCAGTACAGTTCGTGGCATTCGGCAAGGTTGGTCCAGCGGGCGTTTGGCTCCTTCACCGTGAAATAGGTGTTGAGATAGCCATCGGCGCACTGTGCGGCAGCCACCAGTTCGATCACCTCATCGGCGGTTTTTTCCAGCTCGGCATCCGGCTGTTGGCATAGCGACCAGGCGACGGCCTCCAGCCATTTCGCCACATCGCTATCCTGAAAAACCATGCCATAAAATTCCCCTTCCCGTTGCCCGGCGGCGATACGGAAGTTTTCTATCGCGTGGCTTGGATCGGCCTCGGCGATCCGGTCATTGAGCGCGTCCCACTGGTAGGGGATCACGACATCGCGCACCAGTTGCTGATACTGGCCGAGGAACGGGTCATTAATTTTAAGCTTGTGTAGATCGACTTCCATTACGGACATGACGGAGACTCCTTAAGACTGAACGTGACGCGCGCGCAGGTCGGTGGCGATGCGCGACATCATAGGGTTATTGAGCTTGCAGGCGCGGATGGCGAACGCCAGCAGCAGGTGAAAAAGCGCGGGCAGCAGGGTTTCCATCGCGGTGATCCCGGCCAGCGAAGAGGCCGTTTGGTTACCGGCGCCCGGCTGATAGGCGACGAAAATAAAGACCAGGCTGATAATGCCGGCGCTCGAGGCCCAGGCGAGCTTGATAAAGAACAGGTTGAAGGCAAAGTTCATCCCCGAGGAGCGCACGCCGGTTTTCCATTCGCCATAGTCATCGGAGAAGGCCATCAGCGAGAAATGCAGCGGCAGGGTGAAGCCGAGAATAATGCCGTTGCCAAGGATGACCACCAGCCACAAGGTTTGCCATGCAGGCCCGGTCGGCAGGAACCACATCGCCGCTGCCAGGGCGGCAAGCAGCAGGTTGGTGTAGTAATAAAGCTTAACCGTGTCGAAGCGGCGCGACAGCAGGTTAATAATGACGGAGCCGAAAATCGACGCGAAGGTCACCATAGTGAAAAAGAGCGAGGTATAACCGGTCGAGCCGCCCAGCACGTAGGTGATGAAATACATGTAGCCGCCGCCGCGGATGTTAAACACGTTGATCAGCAGGAAAGACATCGCCAGCATCAGCAGCAACTGATCGTTTTTACGTAGCCCGGCGATATGTTCGCGGAGGGTAAATTTGCCCATCACATCCAGCGACACGCGTTCGCGCACCCAGAAAAAGCAGCACAGGAACATCACCACGGCAATGGCGCACAGTACGCCGACGCCGTACTGATAGCCCTGCGCGGTATTACCCTGGCCGAGCGCTTTCACCAGCCACGGCAGACCGACGGAGACCAGAAAACCGGCAACGCCGCAGAGGACGAACCGCCACGCCTGGCAGGAGATCACCTCGCTGTGGCGGCTGGTCATGGTGTTGATTAACGCGCAGTAGGGAACGTTGATGGCGGTGTAGCTGACGGAAAGCAGCAGATAAGTGCCAAACGCCCAGGCGATTTTTACTCCCATGCCGGCATCCGGCACCGTGAAGGTCAGGACGCCGATAATGCCGATGGGCACCGCAATCCACAGCTGCCACGGGCGAAAGCGCCCCCAACGGCTCTGCGTGCGGTCGGCCAGCACGCCCATGACCGGATCGGAAATGGCATCGAAAACGCGCAGCGCGAGAAACATCGTGCCGACCAGCGCCGGGGTGAGGCCAAAGACATCGGTATAAAAAAAGGTCAGAAAGTTCATGATCAGGCAGGTAATCACGGTCCCGCCGGCATCTCCCAGGCCGTAACCTATTTTTTCACGGAGGGATAACGTGTCGTCCTGCGCGCGTTGCGCTATTTCACTTGTGGTAATCGGAGCCGAAGTCATAAATAACTCCCGGGAAGGATATTCGGAAAATATTCCGCTGTATGGCGGGCTTTGGTTTTGTCATTAGCAA
>CABUCP010000312.1 GCA_902490055.1 uncultured Klebsiella sp.
AATTGCACGCAGCCAGCGCCTGCAGCTTAAAGTATGACGGGTATAAATCGCCGAAGTAGTTTTGGCGCATTGCCCGGAATACACGCGGTTTAACCGCATGACAGGCGCAAACGTAAAGGGCAGTGACAGAACGATGGGCGTTATCTGACTCTTATTATTCCCAAACGGCGGCGGGGCAACAGGCAGAAGCTACTCTACCGCGCAATTATACCACCGCGCTCGGAAATGTGCTGAAAACATTTACCCGTTACCGGTAAATAGCACCCTCGGTACCCAAAATCGCTCCGGTAAGCGGTATGTGCGCAATACCGAGAGATAATCCAGGTAATCGCGGCGGGGGATTTCAATCGCTCCTAAAGAGGCTGTATGCGCGTTGAGCACCTGGCAGTCGATCAACTTACCGCCATCCTCAGCAAACGTCTGGCAGAAAATCATCAGCGCGGTTTTGGAGGCATTCTCCGCCCGGCTGAACATCGACTCGCCGCAAAATAGCGCCCCTTGAGCTACGCCGTACATGCCGCCGACCAGCGTCTCTTCATCCCACACTTCGATGGAGTGGGCGTGACCCAGTTCATGGAGTTGGTGATAGGCCTGGACAATGCTCGGCGTGATCCAGGTGCCTTCATCGCGATGGCTGGCGCAGCCTTCGATAACCTGACCGAAAGCGTGATTAAGCGTGACCCGATAGGGCGAACGCTGATGAAAGCGCTTCATGCTACGGCTAAAGTGAAATTGTTCCGGCCACAGTACGGCGCGCGGATCGGGCGACCACCATAAAATTGGGTCGCCGGGAGAAAACCAGGGGAAGATACCGCGCTGATAGGCCATCAGCAGGCGCGCTGGGCTGAGATCGCCTCCCAGCGCCAGCAGGCCGTTAGGTTCACGCAGGGCGCCTTCCGGGGAAGGGAAGGCGATAGAGTCGCGGGAGAGCTGAACCAGACGCATTTTTAACCTCAATACGCACCAGGCAATTGTTCAATAGTAGCTTACAGACGTTGCTTGAACTGGTAATAACGCCCCTGTGTCGCCAGCAGCTCTGCGTGACTACCTTGCTCAATAATCTGTCCGTTGTCCATGACAATTATCTGATTAAAACGCGCCAGGCCGCGCAGGCGATGGGTGACCATCAAGACGGTTTTTTCCTGCATGACATCAGCTAGTAAATCAAGGATTTGACTCTCAGTTGTCGCGTCCAGACCTTCCGTGGGTTCATCGAGCAGCATCAGCGGCGCATCGTGCAGCAGCGCGCGGGCGATCGCCAGGCGACGCAGTTCGCCGCCGGAGAGCTGGCGGCCGCCTTCGCCAAGCCAGCTGTTCAGGCCGCTATCGTCCAGCAGTTTGTCGAGGCCGACGCGCGTTAGCGTATCGGCAAGTTGGGCATCGCTGGCCTGCGGCGCGGCAAGCAGCAGGTTATCGCGCAGCGTCGCGCTAAACAGATGCACGCGCTGCGGCACCACGCTCATTGCCTGACGTAGGGTCGCTTCAGACAGCTCGCTGAGCGGTTGACCATTCAGTTGAATCTGGCCATTGGCCGGATCCCAGGCGCGGGTCAGGAGCTGCAACAACGTTGACTTACCGCAGCCGGTGCGGCCAAGAATCGCAATATGAGAGCCTGCCGCCACCTGCAGAGAGATATTTTGCAGCGCCGGTGCCGGCTGCTGTGGATAGGTGAAGGTTACCCGATCCAGCGTCAGCGCAACCTGCGAGAAGGTTTGTGCTGGCTGCTCATTGAACGTGACTTCCGGCTGCTGTTCGGTGATTTGCGTAATACGCCGCGCCGAGGCGATGACTTGCCCGAGATGCTGGAATGCGCCGGTGACCGGCGCCAGGGCTTCGAATGCCGCTAAGGCGCAGAAAACGAAAAGCGCTATCAGCGCGCCCGGTTGGCTATTCCCGCCAACGCCGTCGGAGGCCAGCCAGAGCATGGCGATGACTGCGATGCCGCCAATGAGCAGCATTAGCGCCTGAGACAGCGCGGTTAACTCGGCCTGACGACGCTGCGCCTCCTGCCAGCGCTGTTCCGTTTTTTCCATTTGCGCGCGGTAGCGGTCGCTGGCGTTAAACAGCATCAGCTCCGCTTGCCCCTGCAGCCAGGAGGTCAACTGTTGGCGATATTGCCCGCGAAGCTGGGTAATGTTTTCTCCGGTAGGTTTGCCAGCGCGATAAAACAGCGGCGGCAACAGCAGCAGCGTTGCCAGCATAATGCCGCCAAGGGTCAGCGCCAGAGTGACGTCAAGCACGCTTAAGCCGGCGGTCACCACCAGGATAACGACCAGGGCGCCGATAAGCGGCGAGATCACGCGCAGATAGAGGTGATCCAGCGTATCGACATCGGCGACGATACGGTTAAGCAATTCGCCCTGACGAAAGCGAGCCAGCCCGGCAGGGGAGAGCGGCAGGAGCTTGCTGAAGGTAGAGACGCGCAGGTGCTGCAGAACGCGGAAAGTCGCATCGTGGCTGACCAGGCGTTCGAAGTAACGCCCGGCGGTACGGATAATCGCCGCCCCGCGAACCCCCGCGGCGGGCAGCATGTAGTTAAAACTGTAGATTCCGGCGACGCCGACTACCGCAGAGGCGGAGAGGAACCAGCCTGAGAGCGTTAACAGACCGATACTTGCCAACAGGGTAACGATAGCCAGCACCACGCCGAGCGTCAGTAGCCATCTGTGGCGTTTATACAGCGCCAGATAGGGTAACAGTGCGCGCATTTAAATCTCCTCCTGACGATGGGCTAACAGCGTGGTAAAAGCGCCGCCAGCGGCGGCGAGCTGCGCGTAATCACCCTGTTCGACAATCTGACCGTCCTGCATCACCCAGATAGCATCCCAATTGGCAAGACCTTCCAGTTGGTGGGTAACCATCAGCGTGCTCTGCTGGGTTGAGGCGTTAGACAATGCCTGCATGACGCGCTGTTCGCTATGGGCGTCAAGGCTGGCAGCCGGCTCGTCGAGCAGGAGCAGGCGGCATGGCACCAGCAGCGCGCGGGCCACGGCAATACGCTGAGCCTGGCCGACCGACAGCCGACCGGCCTGATCGCCGACTGGGGTATTAATACCCTCCGGCAACTGAGCGATAAATTCGCTGACCCAGGCTTTATCCAGCGCCTGCTGCAGCTGAGCTTCCGTGGCCTCCGGCCACGCCAGCAATACGTTTTCACGTAGGGTGGCGGCAGGCAACTGAGGATTTTGGCCCACCCAGCTAACCAGGCGACGCCAACGTTCGGCATCAAGATCGTGCAGCTCAATGCCATTGACCTGAAGCGAACCTTCATAGGGGAGAAAACCGGTCAGCGTGTTCAGCAGCGAGCTTTTACCGGAGCCGCTCTGGCCGACTAATACCACGCGATCGCCAGCCTTCAGGGTAAAGTTGAGCGGGCCCGCCAGCGTTTTACCGTCCGGCGATTTGACGATGAGGTCGTGGGCTTCCAGGCGAATTAATTCGTTATCGTTCAGCGTTTTTTCACCACGCTCGGCCTGCGCCAGCGGCGTTTCCATAAATGTTTTCAGGCTGTCCGCCGCGCCGATGGCCTGGGCTTTGGCGTGGTAAAAAGTGCCTAAATCACGTAACGGCTGGAAGAACTCCGGCGCCAGAATCAGGGTCAGGAAACCGGACATCAGCGTGACGCCGACGCCGTAGTGGCCAAAGTTAAGCTCGCCGAGATAGGAGAAGCCGAAATAGACCGCCACCAGCGCAATGGAAAGCGAGGTAAAGAATTCAAGCACCCCGGAGGAGAGAAAGGCCAGGCGCAGGACTTCCATCGTCCGCTGGCGAAAATCCTGCGACGCGTCGCGGATGTTGTTGATTTCCGCCTCGCCGCGATTGAACAGACGCAGCGTTTCCATACCGCGCAGACGGTCGAGGAAGTGGCCGCTGAGGCGTCCAAGGGCGAGGAAGTTACGCCGGTTAGCATCGGCGGCGCCCATGCCGACCAGTGCCATAAAGAGCGGGATCAGCGGAGCGGTGCCGAGCAAAATCAGCGCTGCCGCCCAGTTGCTGGGGAAAATCGTGATGACAATCAGCAGCGGCACGCAGGCCGCCAGTGTCATCTGCGGCAGGTAGCGCGCGTAGTAATCGTGCATATCATCGATTTGTTCGAGAATAAGCGTCGCCCAGCTGCCGGCGGGTTTCCCCTGGATCCAGGCGGGGCCCGCTTGCTGGAGCTGGTCCAGCACCTGGCGGCGAATTTCATAACGAATATGTTGTCCGGCATGGAAGCCGACGCGTTCACGCAGCCACACCACCCAGGCACGCAGGATCAGCACCAGCGCCAGCAGAGTAAACGGCAACAGCAGCGCCGTAGCCGGAATATTCTCCATAATCATGCGGTGAAGGATTCGTGCCAGGAACCATGCCTGAGCGACGATCAGTAGACCGCTTACGACGCCTAACAGGCGAGAAATCATCAACCAGCGACGGGAGATAATGCTTTTTTCTTTTAACCAGCGGGTTAACTCTTGTTGACGGGTTTTATTCATTGCGCGCTTTGCAGGTGTCGTTATGAGGTTTTTGGGCACGGCAATGTTACAACGAGGCAAAAATAAAGGCGACTTTTCGTCGCCTTC
>CABUCP010000313.1 GCA_902490055.1 uncultured Klebsiella sp.
CAATATGGTCAGGGTTATGCTTCAAAAGCCGACTGGCGCCGCCACAATACCCAACAGCTGATTGCCCAGGTCTCGCAAACCATCAAAAAACTCAATCCGCAGGTGGAATTCGGCGTGAGTCCGGCGGGAGTCTGGCGTAACCGTTCGCACGATCCGCAGGGTTCAGATACTCGCGGCGCGGCGGCCTATGATGAATCCTATGCCGATACCCGCAGTTGGGTACAGCAAGGGCTGCTGGACTATATCGCGCCGCAGCTGTACTGGCCATTTGCCCGCGATGCCGCCCGCTATGACGTGCTCGCCAAATGGTGGGCCGATGTCGTGAAACCCACCCACACCCGGCTGTATATTGGCATCGCGCTGTATAAAGTCGGCGAACCCTCGAAAAACGAACCGGATTGGATGGTTGACGGCGGTGTTCCGGAGCTGAAAAAGCAAATCGATCTCAACGAAACGATGCCGGGAATTCAAGGCACGATTCTGTTTCGTGAAAACAACCTTAATCAGCCGCAAACCCAGCAGGCAGTTCGCTATCTGAAGGAGCGCTGGGGAAGTTAATCCTGTGCTATCCGGCTCCCCGTTTTCACTAAACGGGGAGCTTCTGCTACTTCGATTTAAATTTTTTTTCACCTCAGCGCAACTTTTCTGCCCGCACCAGCGAACTGAAGAGAGTATCGAATCAATGACTCTTACCTCGCCGGAGCAAACAATGAAACGTAGCAAAACTTTGATGACCGCCCTGACCTTCGCCGCGGCCCTTGGCGCCAGTGCCTTTTCCTTTACCGCGAGCGCCGCGCTGCCGGTGGGCGCCAAAGCGCCTGACTTTGAATTAAAAGGCGCGTTAGCCGGTAAACCTATCGATTTCTCGTTGCAAAAAGCGCGACAAAAAGGCCCGGTAGTACTCTATTTCTTCCCTGCCGCCTTTAGCGCCGGTTGTACCATCGAAGCTCATGACTTTGCCGAAGCCACCGATGACTTCAGCAAGATGGGCGCGACGGTCATTGGCGTCACCGCCGGTAATACCGATCAGGTGAGCGATTTTTCCAGGCTTGAGTGCCGCGACAAGTTTGCCGTCGCCGCCGACCCGGGCGCCAAAGTCGCAGCCCAGTATCAAACGCTGATGGAGATGAAAGGCAAAACGCTTTCCGACCGCACCTCTTATGTGATTGCCCCCGATGGCGACATTCTGCTGAGTTACACTGATAGAAACCCGGAAACACATATTGCGAAAACGCTCGCCGCCGTCAAGCAGTACGACGCCGCGCATCCGCAAGCCCATTAAGCGACGAGGCCAGCGATGTTAACTGCCATGCTGGCCGCCTTCATCGGCGGCATTATTCTTAACTTTATGCCCTGCGTTTTTCCGGTCGTGTCCCTGAAAGCGTTAGGGTTGTTGCGCCATTCCTCGGATACCGCCAGCGCCCGCCGCGAAGGGCTGGCGTTTCTGTTGGGCGTGGTGGCGGCAATGATGGCGCTGGCGGGCGTCCTGTTGGCGCTGCGCGCCGGGGGAACCGCCGTGGGCTGGGGATTTCAGCTACAGTCGCCGCTGGTGATCGCCCTATTGGCTTTGGTTATCCTCGGCGCGGCGCTGAATTTACTCGGCGTTTTTGAAGTCGGGCTGGCGGCGCAGCGCGTCGGCGGGATTGAGCTGGGACGCGGAGCCTTTGTGCGTTCCGCTCTGACCGGCGTGCTGGCGATTGTGGTGGCTACTCCCTGTGCGGCGCCTTTTATGGCCAGCGCTATTGGCTACGCGCTGGTACAGCCGCCCGTTTCGGCGCTGGCGATCTTCTTCGCCCTCGCCCTCGGTTTTGCGGCTCCCTTTACCCTCATCTCGTTATTTCCGGCGCTGGCCCGTTTTCTGCCGCGCCCCGGCGCGTGGATGGACATCCTCAAACGGGTGCTGGCGTTTCCTATGTTTGGCGCCTACGCCTGGCTGCTGTGGGTACTGGCGCAGCAGGCCGGTAGCGCTGCGCTGGCGGCGCTATTAGCGGCATCGGTGATCTTCGGCTTCTGTGCCTGGCTGTACGGCATGGCCCAGCAGCGCCGCTATCAGGGGAAAACGCATCGGCTTCTATTTAGCGCGACGACCGCCCTGCTTTTGGTGGCTATTGCGCCGCTGCCGGGGCTCATCAAACCGGGCGATAGCCGAACCGCCCTCCTGACTGGGGCTGAAAGCGCCCCGCAAAAATGGACGCCGCAAAATGTAGCGGCTCAACGCGGACACGGAAAAGCGATCTTTGTTAACTTTACCGCCTCCTGGTGTATTACCTGCCAGGTCAATGAGAAGACCTCTCTCTCTACCCAGGCGGTAAAGGCGGCGCTTGTTGATACCGGCACGCTGTATATGGTCGCGGATTCGACCAAATTTAATCCGGACGTTGATGATGCGCTTAATCAGTTCGGCCAGGGAGGATTGCCGCTGTATGTCGTCTATCCGGCGGATGGCGGGCCGCCTGAAGTCCTGCCGCAGGTCTTAACTCCGGGTATCGTGGTGAAAGCGTTAAATCAGGCATCCGGAAAAAAGGTGTGAATCAACCACAAGGCCGCTAATGCAAAGTAATGATAACGCACGGGAAAACTGGCCAAGATTAATGGAGCGGGCGCAGGCGGGCGATAGGCTCGCCTATACTCGCCTGCTCAAAGCGCTGCTGCCGGTGATCCGCGCGCAGGTGCGCAAGCATCTGGCCGATGAGACGCTGGTTGACGATGTTATCCAGGACGTATTGCTGACTATTCATCGGGTACGTCACACCTACGATCCCGGCTGGCCTTTCTTGCCGTGGCTGTTGGCGATCATCTCCGCGCGCTGTGTGGATGCCCTGCGCCGACGCGGCCGTCGCCAGCATTGGGAAATCACCGCCGATGACGCTCCTGAGGCTGTCAGTTATGCCGCGACGAGCAGCGATGCGGAGGAAGAGTTGGCGCAGTGGCTACGTCAATTACCGGAGCGTCAGCGCGATATCGTTGAGCATGTTCATCTGCGGGAAATGAGCCTCGCGGAAGCGGCGGTACATAACAATCTCAGTATTTCAGCGGTGAAGTCGTTACTGCATCGGGCGCTGCAAAATTTGCGGCGCATTGGAGCCCATCATGACCGATCATGAGTTATTAATTGAAAAACTTAGCCAGCAGATTCGTCCGGTAAACCGGCCGTGGCCAACGAGCTGGCGCGTGCTGGCATGGCTGGCGATTGCGCTGCCGTGCGCGTTTGCCACCAGTTACCTCGTGCCGCGCGGCGTGACCGACTGGTCACAGCCGGGGGCGCTGCAGGCTATAGGGCAACTGCTGCTCGCATTTGTACTGGGGGTACTGGCGTTGCGTAGCGCGCTGGCGATGTCGATAGCCGGCAGGCGGAGTATCAGTTGGAAAGCGCTGCTGCCGATAGGTTTGCTGTGGCTGGGACTCAGCCTGACCAGCATTCCCGGCAAGGCCCCGCCGGTTGCCGATAACGACAGCGTTCGCTGTTTCACTTTTCTACTGGTTGTTAGCCTGCCGATGATGGCGTTGATCATTGTCACGCTGCGCCGCACCCGGGCGCTGCATCCGCTACGTAGTTTGGCGTTGGCCGGGCTCGGCGTTGCCTGTATGGCGGTGAGCCTGCTGGCTTTTTGCCATCCAGTGCACCTGCATGCGCTCGATTTCGTGATGCATCTGGCGGCCATTGTCACCATCGTTGCGCTCACCATGATTATTGGCAAACGCTGGGTTACGCTCGCGTGAATACGCCGCTCCCCACGGCGGGCGTGGGGAGAACGTTTAACCGACGAGATCGTCCACCACTTCAGCGACGCTCTTGATGCGCTGAATACTGCCGATGCCGGTTCCCAGGGAAACGTAGCCTTCGTCAGTATTCCCTTCCAGCATGCCAATTCGTAGGCCGCGCAAACCGCCCATTTCAGCGGCGATGGCTTCTTTACTGGCGCCGGCTTTATCCAACTGCACCAGTTTGGCCGTTAACTTACCCGGCAGTGAGCGGTAGTAATCCGGCAAGGTGCGAAACAGCTGCATATCCAGGCCGTCCGCCTGGACGATCAAATCTTTAATCGACTGCGGCACGCGGCTTTCAAGGGTGCTGATAAACACCGACCCGGCAAACACCCCTTGCGCTCCCAGGGCGTGTGCGGCCCGTGCGGTACGTCTGTCGGTAATACCACCGGCGGCCAGCACCGGTACACGCCTTACCGCATCAACGATCAGCGGCACGATGGAAAAGGTGCCGAGCGCGGTTCCCGGCAGAGTACCGCCTTCATCGAAGCCGGTTGCGACAATTACGTCAGCGCCGGCCTCTTCCGCCGCGCGGCTGTTTTCCGGCGTCGGGTTTATGTCACGATAAATAATGCCGATCCCGGCCGCCTTGAGTTCGCTAAATAGCGACGGCATTATCGCGCCTTCGCCATAGCCGGTGTAAACCACCGCCTTCACGCCCTCCTCTTTTACCACCTGTAGAATAGGTGCCGTCCAGGGATCATTATCGGCCTGTGGGATGAGGTTCACGGCAAAAGGTTTCTCGGTAAGCAACT
>CABUCP010000314.1 GCA_902490055.1 uncultured Klebsiella sp.
TTAACTCGCATCACCGCCCCCGGATTAAGGTTTCGTCAATGGTCTTCGATCGTTAGAATAGCAGGCTGGAAGTTGAGACTTGAGCAAAGAGATGAAGAAACCAAATCACGCAGGCAGCGGCCAGATCCGCATTATCGGCGGACAGTGGCGAGGCCGTAAATTACCGGTGCCGGAGAGCCCGGGTCTGCGCCCGACCACCGACCGGGTTCGGGAAACGCTATTTAACTGGCTGGCGCCGTCGATGGTCGACGCCCACTGCCTCGACTGTTTCGCCGGTAGCGGCGCGCTGGGGCTGGAAGCGCTTTCGCGCTATGCCGCCAGCACTACGCTGCTTGAGATGGAGCGCGGCGTCGCGCAGCAGTTGCAAAAAAACCTCGCCACGCTGAAAGCCAGCAACGGTAAAGTCGTCAATACCAACACGCTGGCGTTTCTCAGCCAGCCGGGTACGCCTCACCACATCGTTTTCGTCGACCCGCCGTTCCGTAAAGGGCTGCTGGAAGAAACGCTTAGTCTGCTGGAAAAAAACCGCTGGCTCGCCGATGAGGCGCTGATTTATGTCGAGAGCGAAGTCGAAAACGGCCTGCCGCCGGTTCCGGCAAACTGGCAGCTGTATCGCGAAAAAGTCGCCGGACAGGTTGCCTATCGCCTGTATCAACGTGAGGCACAAGGAGAACACCATGCTGATTAATTTAGGCCGCCTGCTGATGCTGTGCGTATGGGCATTTTTGCTGTTGAATCTGTTTCAACCCTTCCCGAAGCCGCTGAATATCTTCGTTAACGTCGCGCTGATCTTTATGATCCTGATGCACGGCCTGCAGCTGACGCTGCTGAAAGCGACGCAGCCAAAAGACGCGCCGCCGCTGGGCCGCTTTGAGCAAATCCGTATTTTTGTTTTCGGCGTATTCGAGCTGGTGGCCTGGCAGAAAAAGCTGAAGGCCACGCTGAAAAAGAAGTAGCGGCTAAACCAGGGCTCAGTTATCCGCGACGAACTCGACGAATTTTGAGCCCTTATAGCTGAGCATTCCCCGGTCGCCGACGCTCAGCGCATGGTATTGCGGCGCTTCAAGGCGGAATACCACTTCCAGGCCGCCATTTTCCGGGCGGAAGCTCGCTTCATAACGCATATCGCTGCCGGCAGGCGTCACCGTCTGCTGGCGCGAGCGGCGATCGTTAATCACCTTTTCCCGCTTATTGCTGACCACCACCCGCTTTTGCAATAGCGGCGCGGCATCGTTATCCATTTTTTCCCGGCGCTGTTGCACATAGCGAAACGACGCCGCCACCACAATCACCGCAACAACCAGCACAAAAAACAGCGGAACTTTACTCATTAGCGTACCCATAGGAATTATCAGGATTAAGGATAACGCGCATTGATTAACGTTGTCATCTTCCGCGGCAAACCACTACACTGAGATCCAGTACGGTAAGCGTAACCGCTTACCTAAGAATAACAGATACAAGGACTTACTATGCTTTGGTCGTTTATTGCTGTCTGTTTCTCCGCATGGCTTTACGTCGATGCGTCCTATCGTGGGCCGGCCTGGCAGCGCTGGGTCTTCAAACCGGTCACCCTGCTTCTGTTGCTACTGTTAGCCTGGCAGGCGCCGATGTTCAACGCCATCAGCTATCTGGTGTTGGCGGGCCTGTGCGCCTCGCTGCTCGGCGACGCGCTAACCCTGCTGCCGCGCCAGCGGGTGATGTACGCCGTCGGCGCGTTCTTCCTCTCCCATCTGCTGTATACCATCTGGTTCGCCAGCCAGATGACGCTCTCGTTCTTCTGGCCGCTGCCGCTGGTCCTGCTGGTGCTCGGCGCGCTGCTGCTGGCGATTATCTGGACGCGGCTTGAAGAGATGCGTATGCCGGTGTTGACCTTTATCGGCATGACGCTGGTGATGGTGTGGCTGGCGGGCGAGCTATGGTTCGCGCGGCCAACCGACACCGCGCTTTCCGGCTTCCTCGGCGCCGCCTCGCTGCTGCTGGGTAACGCCGTTTGGCTGATTAGCCACTATCGCCGTCGCTTCCGCGCCGATAACGCCATTTCCGCCGCCTTCTACTTTGCCGGGCACTTCCTGATCGTTCGCGCCCTGTACCTGTAATTTACCGCTTGACTCTGGAGTCGACTCCAGAGTGTATCCTTCGGGTAATGAGAAAATTATCATTACCCGGAGGGTGCCATGTCGACACCAGAATCTCAGGACAAAAAAGTCCCCCAATTCTCGTCATTCAAATTTTCACCGGCAACAGAGCCCGCTGAAAGCTGCTGTTCTGACCACGCCTGCGCCGGGGATACGACCGTCGCTGACCAGCCGCTCAACGGCGCGCGCTATAGCTGGCAGGTGGAGGGTATGGACTGCGCGGCCTGCGCCCGCAAGGTAGAAACCGCGGTCCGCCAAATAAACGGCGTCAGCCAGGTACAGGTGCTATTCGCCACCGAAAAACTGCTGGTCAACGCCGACCACGATATCCGTTCGCAGGTTGAGAGCGCGGTTCGCGCTGCCGGTTATACGCTGCGCGATGCCAACGCGCCGCAAGAAGAAAAACCGCAGGGATCCTGGCTGCGAGAAAACCTGGCGTTAATCAGCCTGGTGGTGATGATGGCGCTAAGCTGGGGGCTGGAGCAATTCAACCATCCGTTCGGCAAGCTGGCGTTTGTCGCCACTACTCTCGTCGGCCTGTGGCCGGTTGCTCGCCAGGCGCTGCGGTTGATTAAAAGCGGTAGCTGGTTCGCCATTGAAACACTGATGAGCGTCGCTGCGATTGGCGCATTGTTTATCGGCGCCACCGCTGAAGCCGCAATGGTCCTGCTGCTATTCCTGATTGGCGAACGACTTGAAGGCTGGGCCGCCAGCCGCGCGCGTCAGGGCGTAAGCGCATTGATGGCGCTGAAACCCGATACCGCGGTGCGCCTGCGCAACGGCGAGCGTGAAACCGTCGCCCAGCGCGAACTGCGCCCCGGCGATGTGATTGAAGTCGCCGCCGGCGGGCGTCTGCCAGCCGACGGCGAGCTGTTATCGCCCTTTGCCAGCTTTGATGAAAGCGCGCTAACCGGTGAATCGGTACCGGTTGAGCGCAATGCCGGCGAGCGCGTGGCGGCAGGCGCCACCAGCGTCGACCGACTGGTGCAGTTGACCGTTATCTCTGAGCCGGGCGAGAGCGCCATTGACCGGATCCTCAAGCTGATTGAAGAGGCCGAAGAGCGCCGGGCGCCGATTGAACGCTTTATCGATCGTTTCAGCCGCATCTATACCCCGGCCATTATGGTAGTCGCCCTGCTGGTTGCCGTCGTACCGCCGCTGCTGTTCGCCAGCGCCTGGCTACCGTGGATCTATAAAGGCTTAACGCTGCTGCTGATCGGCTGTCCATGCGCGCTGGTTATCTCCACACCGGCGGCGATTACTTCCGGTCTGGCGGTTGCTGCCCGGCGCGGGGCGCTGATTAAAGGCGGCGCGGCGCTGGAACAGCTGGGGCAAGTGCGCCAGGTAGCGTTCGATAAAACCGGAACCCTGACCATTGGCCAACCGCAGGTCACCCGCATCATCGCGACGGCAGAGGTCGACGACGACGCGCTGCTGGCGCTGGCGGCGGCGGTTGAGCAAGGCTCCAGCCACCCGCTGGCGCAGGCTATCGTCCGCGAAGCGCAGCTGCGTAAGCTGAGTATTCCCGCCGCTCACAACCAACGGGCGCTGGCCGGTTCCGGTATCGAGGCCGAGGTGAACGGCAGCCGTATCTTAATCTGCGCGGCCAGCAAAGCCGTTCTGGCGGGGCACGAGGCGCAGATCCAGCAACTGGAGAGCGCCGGGCAGACGGTGGTGCTGGTGATGCGCGATGATACGCTGCTCGGCATCCTGGCGCTGCGCGATACCTTGCGCGACGATGCGCGACAGGCGGTGGATGAACTGCATCAGTTGGGCGTGCAGGGGGTGATTCTTACCGGGGATAACCCGCGCGCTGCGGCGGCTATCGCCAACGAACTGGGGCTGGAGTTCCGCGCCGGGCTACTGCCGGCGGACAAAGTCAAAGCGGTGATGGCGCTTAACGCCGACGCGCCGCTGGCGATGGTCGGCGACGGCATCAACGATGCCCCGGCGATGAAAGCGGCCACTATTGGCATTGCCATGGGCAGCGGCACCGACGTGGCGCTGGAAACCGCCGATGCGGCGCTGACCCATAACCGCCTGACCGGCCTGGCGCAGATGATTTCACTGGCGCGCGCGACGCATGCCAATATTCGGCAGAATATTGCCATCGCATTAGGGCTGAAGGGGATTTTCCTCATCACCACCCTGCTCGGCCTGACCGGCCTGTGGCTGGCGGTGTTGGCGGATACCGGCGCGACGGTGCTGGTCACCGCTAACGCGCTGCGACTATTGCGTAAAAAGTAATGTTGAACCGATATTCCCTGCTCGCGCTGCGCTTAGCAGGGCTACTGTTTGCGCCGTGAGCGACGTGTAGATACTGTTATCGGTTTGCAACTTTTTAGCCTGAGAAAAGCG
>CABUCP010000315.1 GCA_902490055.1 uncultured Klebsiella sp.
GGTTATCGTCCGCCCAATTGCTACCGACTTCCCGCCATCGCTGAGTACTCAGGACGGCCTCTACACCACGATCATTCGCGGCCTGAATGAGCAGGGGCAAGCGGTCAGCGACGCGCGTTTAATCCGCTCGGTGAACCGCGAAATTAGCGCCTATGCTGATTACGACGAATTCCTGCGTCTGGCGCATAACCCGGATATGCGCTTTGTCTTCTCCAATACCACTGAAGCGGGTATCAGCTACCATGCCGGCGATCGTTTTGACGACGCCCCGGCGGTAAGCTACCCGGCAAAACTGACCCGACTGCTGTTTGAACGCTACAGCCACTTTGCTGGCGCCGCCGATAAGGGCTGGGTGATTATTCCGTGTGAATTGATTGATTATAACGGCGAGGCGCTGCGCGAGCTGGTGCTGCGCTATGCGCGTGAATGGGCGCTGCCGGAAGCCTTTATGACCTGGCTTGCTGAGGCTAATGCCTTCTGCTCTACGCTGGTGGACCGTATTGTTACCGGCTATCCGCGCGACGAAGCGGAGCAAATTGAAACCGAGCTTGGCTACAAAGACGCTTTCCTCGATACCGCCGAACACTTCTATCTGTTCGTGATTCAGGGGCCTAAATCGCTGGCCGCTGAACTGCGTCTCGACAAGCTGCCGCTCAACGTACTGATTGTTGACGATATCAAACCGTACAAAGAACGTAAGGTGGCGATTCTGAACGGCGCGCATACCGCGCTGGTGCCGGTGGCCTGGCAGGCCGGTCTGGACACCGTCGGTGAAGCGATGAATGATGCGCAAGTTTGCGCGTTTGTCGAAAAAGCGATTTATGAGGAAATTATTCCAGTACTCGATTTACCTCGCGATGAGCTGGAATCCTTTGCCAGCGCGGTGACCGGCCGTTTCCGTAACCCGTACATTAAGCATCAGCTGCTGTCTATTGCGCTGAATGGCATGACCAAGTTCCGTACCCGTATTCTGCCGCAGCTTCTGGCAGGGCAAAAGCAGACCGGCAAACTACCGGCGCGCCTGACCTTTGCGCTGGCGGCGCTGATTGCTTTTTATCGCGGCGAGCGTGATGGCGAAGCCTACCCGGTACAGGATGACGCGGAATGGATTGAGCGCTATCAGGCGCTGTGGGCGCAGCATCGCGATGCCCAGATTTCTACTCAGGAGCTGGTAACGGCGGTACTGGCAGAGCAAGCGCACTGGGAACAGGATCTGACGAAGGTGCCTGAGCTGGCAGCACAGGTGACAACCGATCTCGACGCGATTTTGCGTAACGGGATGCGCGCAGCGGTACAACCGCTGTGCTGATGGGACCGCAGCACTAACAGATGACCCGGCGGCTGATGCCGGGTTTTTTTATCTCTTTAATTAGTTACAACATTCTTTTTGTTTTTCTTTTTAGTCCGTTTCAGCTACCCCTGAACAGTATCGCTACCCAGCAACAACCGGGCGGAAAAGGATGAAATGTGCTCCCGTCGCTTGAACAAATTTTATGAAAGCAAAATAATGACTTAACTATCGCCTTTAGCGTGCGGAGAAGCAGCCAATGAATATCGACATTTGCCAACCGGCAGCAGAGGACTACGCGGCCTGGCGGTTATTATGGACGGGGTACACGCAATTCTATAATAGCCCCCAGCCGGAAGAGGTGACGGAGCATACCTGGCGACGCCTGCTCGACCCAGGCTCACCGCTGCTTGGGCGGATTGCCGTGGTTGACGGCGATATCGTCGGCTTTGCTATCTGCGTGCTGCACGAAGGTACCTGGGTGACGACGCCTATCTGTTACCTGGAGGATCTGTTCGTTGCGCCGGAGGCTCGTGGTCGGGGCGTGGCGAGAAAGCTAATCCAGACGCTGCAGGCGGAAGGTAAGGCCCAGGGATGGTCGCGGTTGTACTGGCACACTCGCAGTGAAAACCCCGCGCGGCGCCTGTATGATGAATTTACCCCTGCGGATGACTATGTTCGTTATTTGATGAAGCTCGAGTAGTACGGCATAAGGTGAGCGCGACACAGGAGATTCAACATGGAAAAACGCATCGAAACGGCCGTTAATCTGATCATGTTTCTGTCGTTACTGGCCACCGCGTGGGACCTTTCTCTGGTCCACGATTTCCCCTGGTAGTCTTCTATTCTGCGGCGCCGCAGGGCGCCGCATGTTTAGGAATGGTGAGATTAACTGGCGTAATCCGCCATATACTCTTCAATCATCTGGGTAAAGCTGTCGTTGGCGCTAAACCCAAGGCGCAGGGCGTAGCGGGTGTCGAAATCGCCGGGCCACGAATTAACAATACGTTCGATGGCAGCATCGGGCGTGAAGGTAATGCGCTGCGCTATCTTGCTGCCGGCAACCTGGCGTAACGCCATGATCATCTGCTCGACGCTGACCGACAGCCCGCAGAGATTAATCACTCGTCCCTCCGTAAGCTGTGCTTCTGCCAGTTCGTGCCCGTGAATGAGACCCTGAATCGCCTTACGCGGCGATAGCAACCACAGACGGGTATCCGCTGAGACCGGGCAAATAGCCGTCTCACCGTTGATGGGTTCACGGATGATACCGCTGGCGAAACTTGAGGCTGCCTGATTAGGTTTTCCAGGGCGTACGACGATGGTCGGCATGCGCAGACTTCGACCATTGACCCAACCGCGCCGGCTGTAATCCGCCAGTAACAGATCGCAAATGGCTTTTTGCGTACCGTAGGAGCTCTGCGGCAGCCATACCTGTGAATCGCTCACTTTTTCCGGTAAGTCGCCGCCGAATACCGCCACCGAACTGGTGGTGACCAGCTTGACGTTATTCGGCAGCTGACGCAGATGCTCCAGCAACTGGCGGAAGGCATCGACGTTGATTTTCATCCCGAGCTCGAAGTCTTGCTCTGCCTGGCTTGAAACAATGGCGGCCAAATGGAAGACGCTATCCACCCCGGCGGGAATGGCGGTGCGTAACCATTCGCCGTCGCTGATATCGCCGGTTAACACCTGCAAACGGCTATCGTCGATCCCCTGCAGCGCCACGCGGTCGATTGCAATCAGTCTACCGATTTCTTGCGTTTCGCCCTGCGGGCCGGTCAACGAACCACGCTGAAGCAGCGCCTTTACCAGTTGGGCGCCAAGAAATCCGGCGGCGCCGGTGACGGCAATCGTAAGTTTCTTATTCATGGTGATATTCTCAATATTATTAATGGTTAACCATACGGGCAGGGATACGGAATATCGCGGCGGCGCCGATAAACAACGTCGCGGAGATAATTAAGGTGCCCGTTAGCGTTGAATGGGTCATATCGGTGAGCAGGCCCATAATCCACGGCGCGACAAATCCGGCAAGGTTGCCAAAGGAGTTGATCACCGCAATACCGACGGCGGCGGAAGCGCCGCCGAGGAATGCCGTCGGCAGGCTCCAGAATAACGGTAGCGTGCTCAAGCCGCCGGCTGCGCCAATCGTTAACCCGATCATCGCAATCACTAAATCGTGGCTGAACAGCGCCGCAATAATCATGCCCAGGCCGCTCATCACGGCGATAGCCGCGAGGTGCCAGCGGCGTTCTCGGTGTTTGTCGGCGCTACGGGAGGCGGCAATCATGGTGATAATCGCCGCCGCATACGGAATCGCGGTTAACAACCCGACTTTCAGCACATCGCCTTCACCGGCATTGTGAATCAGCGTTGGCATCCAGAAACTGACGGTATAGAACCCGGCAATCAGGCAGAAATAGATAAAGGTAAGCAGCCAAACCTTGGGATTTTTCAGTACCGCCAGCATCGATCCATGTTGTTCGCTTTTGTGGCTGCCATCGCTGTGCAACCGCGCCTCGAGCAGCACTTTCTCCTCGTCTGATAACCACTTCGCCTGCGAAATGCGATCGGTGAGCAGAAAGATAACCAGCACGCCAATCAGCAGTGAAGGGGCGCCTTCGATAATGTACAGCCACTTCCAGCCGGCAAGGCCGCCGTACTCATGAAAATGGCCCATAATCCAGCCGGAAAGCGGGGCGCCGAGGATCCCTGAAAGCGGTACGGCGGTGGCAAACAGCGCGAACATCCGCCCGCGGCGATAGCTGGGGAACCAGAAGGAAAGATACAGAATGACGCCGGGATAAAAGCCGGATTCCGCCACCCCTAAAAAGAAGCGTACGGTATAAAACTCCAACGGCGTGCGGACGAATGCCGTCAGCGGCGCAATCAGCGCCCAGGATATAAGTAAACCGCCCAGTAAACGTCTGGCCCCGAAGCGGTGAAGGATCATATTGCTGGGAATTTCAAAAAAGAAAAAACCGATAAAGAATATTCCCGCACCGATGCCATAAACGGTATCGGAAAATGCTAAATCGCTCGACATTTGTAATTTAGCAATACTCACATTGACCCGGTCAAGATAGGCCAGAATATAGCAAATCATTAATAATGGCAGCGTTCGCCGGACGACTTTCTTCCACACTAACTCTTCATTTATGGCAGGCGCAACGGCCTCCAGGCTCAACGCAGAG
>CABUCP010000316.1 GCA_902490055.1 uncultured Klebsiella sp.
TTTGCTTAATTTAGCTGTTGTCCTGTAGAGAGATTATTTTTCATGAAGGTAAATATCGATACCAGCGATATGCTGTACGCCGAAGCCTGGCACGGATTTAACGGTACGGACTGGAAAGAAGAAATTAATGTCCGTGATTTTATTCAGCACAACTATACGCCATACCTCGGAGATGAATCGTTCCTTGCCGAGGCGACGCCGGCGACCACCGCGCTGTGGGAAAAAGTGATGGCCGGGATCCGCGTGGAGAACGCCACCCATGCGCCGGTTGATTTCGATACCAATATTGCCACCACTATTACCGCTCACGATGCCGGTTATATCGAGCAGGCGCTGGAAAAAATCGTCGGCCTACAGACGGATAAACCGCTCAAGCGCGCCTTACATCCGTTCGGCGGCATCAATATGATCAAAAGTTCGTTTGATGCCTATGGCCGGGAAATGGATAGCCAGTTTGAATATCTGTTTAGCGATCTGCGTAAAACCCACAACCAGGGCGTCTTTGACGCCTACTCGCCGGATATGCTGCGCTGCCGTAAATCCGGCGTGTTGACCGGCCTGCCGGACGGTTACGGCCGCGGGCGGATTATTGGCGACTATCGCCGCGTGGCGCTGTACGGCATTCGTTATCTGGTACGCGAGCGTGAGTTGCAGTTCGCCGATCTGCAGGTTGCCCTTGAGCGCGGGCAGGATCTGGAGGCCACTATTCGTCTGCGTGAAGAGCTGGCGGAACACCGCCGCGCGCTGCTGCAAATGCAGGAGATGGCGGCGAAATACGGCTGCGATATCTCCCGCCCGGCGCGTAATGCCCAGGAGGCGGTGCAGTGGGTTTACTTCGCCTATCTGGCAGCGGTGAAATCGCAAAACGGCGGCGCGATGTCGCTGGGGCGTACCGCCTCATTCCTCGATATCTACATCGAGCGCGACTTCCACGCCGGGATCCTCAATGAACAACAGGCGCAGGAGCTGATCGACCATTTCATTATGAAGATCCGCATGGTGCGTTTCCTGCGCACGCCGGAATTCGACACGTTGTTCTCCGGCGATCCGATCTGGGCCACCGAGGTGATTGGCGGGATGGGGCTTGATGGCCGTACGCTGGTGACCAAAAATTCCTTCCGCTACCTGCATACGCTGCACACTATGGGTCCGGCCCCGGAACCGAACCTCACCGTGCTGTGGTCGGAAGCGCTGCCGATCGCCTTTAAGAAATATGCCGCACAGGTGTCGATCGTCACCTCCTCGCTGCAGTATGAAAACGACGACCTGATGCGCGCCGATTTTAATAGCGATGATTATGCCATCGCCTGCTGCGTCAGCCCGATGGTTATCGGCAAGCAGATGCAGTTCTTCGGCGCTCGCGCCAACCTCGCCAAAACGCTGCTGTACGCAATCAATGGCGGCGTGGATGAGAAACTCAAAATCCAGGTTGGGCCGAAAACCGCGCCGTTGATGGATGAGGTGCTGGATTACGACAAAGTGATGGCGAGCCTCGATCACTTTATGGACTGGCTGGCGGCGCAGTACATCAGCGCCCTGAACATCATTCATTACATGCACGATAAGTATAGCTATGAAGCCTCGCTGATGGCGCTGCATGACCGCGATGTGTACCGTACCATGGCCTGCGGCATTGCCGGCTTGTCGGTCGCGGCGGATTCGCTGTCGGCTATCAAGCACGCAAAAGTGAAGCCGATTCGCGACGATAGCGGCCTGGCGATCGATTTTGAGATCGACGGTGATTATCCGCAATACGGCAACAACGATCGGCGAGTCGACAGTATCGCCTGCGATCTGGTTGAACGCTTTATGAAGAAAATTAAAGTGTTGCCGACCTATCGCAACGCGGTGCCGACGCAGTCGATTCTGACCATTACTTCCAACGTCGTCTACGGTCAGAAAACCGGAAACACCCCGGATGGCCGCCGCGCCGGTACGCCGTTTGCCCCGGGGGCGAACCCGATGCACGGCCGCGACCGTAAAGGGGCGGTTGCGTCACTGACTTCAGTGGCTAAGCTGCCGTTCGCCTACGCGAAGGACGGGATCTCTTATACCTTCTCGATTGTCCCGGCGGCGTTAGGCAAAGAGGAGGGCGTTCGGCAAACCAATCTCGTCGGCCTGCTTGATGGCTACTTCCACCATGAAGAACGGATCGAAGGCGGGCAGCATCTCAACGTTAACGTAATGAATCGCGAGATGCTGCTGGATGCCATTGCCCATCCGGACAGTTATCCGAACCTGACCATCCGCGTCTCTGGCTATGCGGTGCGCTTCAACGCGCTGACCCATGAGCAGCAGCAGGATGTCATTTCGCGAACCTTCACCCAGGCGCTGTAACGCAACGGGGCGACGATAATGGTCGCCCCTTTTTTTCAGGGCGATGAAACCTGGTCTTCACTACACGGTAAACCGAGGTGTGAATATGATTAGCGCTTTCGATATTTTTAAAATTGGCATTGGTCCTTCGAGTTCCCATACGGTCGGGCCGATGAATGCAGGAAAAAGTTTTATCACCGAACTTGCCGCCAGCGGTAATCTGCCGCAGACCACGCGCATTGTCGTTGACCTGTATGGCTCGCTATCACTGACTGGTAAAGGCCATGCGACCGACGTCGCGATCGTCATGGGGCTGGCAGGCAATAGTCCGCAGGATGTCGATATTGACGCGATCCCGGCATTTATTCAGCAGGTGACGGCGAGCGGTCGTCTGCCGGTGGCGCAGGGGAGCCAGCAGGTTGATTTCCCGCTGCCAGAGAGCATTATTTTTCACGATAGCGCACTGGCGCGCCATGAGAATGGTCTGCGCATCAGCGCCTGGCATGGCCAGCAACCGCTGTTAAGCAAAACCTATTACTCGATAGGCGGCGGGTTTATCGTTGAGGAGGCATGTTTTGGCCAGACTCACGATGTCGCAACACCGGTCCCCTTTGATTTCCGCTCCGCCCATCAACTGCTCCAGCTGTGCGAGCACAATGGTTTTTCTATTTCCGGGCTGATGATGCAAAACGAGCTGGCGCTGCGCGATAAAGAGCAAGTTGATGCCGGTTTCGCTGCCGTTTATGCGGTCATGCGCAACGGGATTGAGCGGGGGATGAATACCGAAGGCGTGCTGCCGGGACCGCTCAACGTACCGCGGCGGGCGGCGGCGCTGCGCCGACAGCTGGTGGCGAGCGACAGTCTTTCCAGCGATCCGATGAACGTGATTGATTGGATCAATATGTTTGCGCTGGCGGTGAGCGAAGAGAACGCGGCCGGCGGCAGGGTCGTCACCGCGCCAACCAACGGCGCGTGCGGGATCATTCCGGCGGTGCTGGCCTATTACGATAAATTTCGCCGCCCGGTTAACGCCAACTCAATTGCTCGCTATCTGCTGGCCGCGGCGGCTATCGGCTCGCTATACAAGATGAATGCCTCTATCTCCGGCGCCGAAGTCGGCTGTCAGGGCGAAATCGGCGTCGCCTGTTCCATGGCGGCGGCGGGGCTGACGGAACTGCTTGGCGGTAGTCCGGCGCAGGTGTGTAACGCGGCGGAAATCGCCATGGAACATAATCTCGGCCTGACCTGCGATCCGGTCGCCGGTCAGGTGCAGATCCCCTGCATCGAACGCAATGCCATCAATGCGGTGAAAGCGGTCAACGCCGCGCGGATGGCCCTACGCCGCACCAGCGAGCCGCGGGTCTGTCTCGATAAGGTGATTGAGACGATGTATGAAACCGGTAAAGACATGAACGCTAAGTACCGCGAGACCTCGCGCGGCGGGCTGGCGATCAAAGTGATTTGCGGCTGATCTATCAGAAGGGGCTGGGCTGACGCATGTCCATCGCTTCACCGCTGACCGGATGGCGAAAATGCAGTTCGCTGGCGTGGAGCATCAGGCGTGAGGCCGGGTGCTCTGTCAGCCCGCCGTAGAGGTCGCAGCCGAGAATCGGGTGCCCCAGATACTGACAGTGAATGCGTAACTGGTGGGTGCGCCCGGTTTCCGGTAGCAGCCGCACGCGTGTTACCTCCAGCGAACCACTTGCTATTGGCACCCATTCCCGTGATAGCACCTGATAGCGCGAGCGCGCCGGTTTGCCGCTGTGCGCGCAAATCGTCATCCGCGGAAACAGCGCCGGGTCTTTGGCAATCGGCGCCTCTATCACGCCTTCTTCTTCCTTCAAATGTCCACACAGCAGGGCGTTATAGACTTTGCTTACCGCGCGCTGGCTGAACTGCTGACATAGCGCGGCGTTGATGGCTTTGTTACGCGCCACCACCATTAACCCGGAAGTCCCGAAATCGAGGCGATGCACCAGGGTACAGCCTGGATAATCTTGCACCAGGCGGTGGTGGACCGAATCCAGATTCAGCGGATTTTTACCCGACAGGCTGAGCAGGCCGCTGGGCTTGTCGATAACCAGCAAGTGCTCGTCTTCGTAGAGGATCGCAATCTGCGCAGAGCAGGGCGGGGCTATAAAGGTATCGATAATGGCGGACATAGA
>CABUCP010000317.1 GCA_902490055.1 uncultured Klebsiella sp.
GTTCTATATGTAGTGATTTGCATCAAAGATGTTTGCGATTTTATTGACCCAGAACAAGGTAAAAAGGTGAGAGTACGGATGATGGGCGCTGGCGCGAAATGTAAATTTAGATGCTTAAAATATAAGCAAAAATTGGGCCCAATCGATAAATGAGCAGGTAAATTATTCATAAGGGCAATATAAATACGGCGATCTGCTGGTCTGGTAGCATGTAGCATCATATCCGCACGAACCGATAGCCCCGGTGAGCGTAGCGCCACCGGGGAATAGCTTTACTCCTGTAACCACCATACCGCTTCAAACGGCCGCAGCGTCATTGCCGCGGGTCGGTTGGCCGCTTCCGCATAGTTGCTCATCAGCGCGCGCCAGTCGCCGGACATCTCCGGCGGTTGCCACGGCTGGAACTCGCGGCTCAGATTCGCGGCCACCACCAGCGTTTGCCCCTGCCACTGGCGGCGATAACACCACAGCGATGGATGATCCGCCAGCAGGTCCTGATAATCGCCCCAGGTCAGTACCGGGGTGGTCTTACGCAGTGTAATGAGCTGCTGATAGGCATAGAACACCGATTCCGGGTCCGCCAGCGCCGCCGCGACGTTAATCTCGCGATAGTTATCGCCAAGGCCGATCCACGGCTCGCCATCGCTGAAGCCGCCGTTCTCGCCGTCGTGCCACGGCATCGGCGTGCGGCTATTGTCGCGTGATTTGCTGGCCAGAATCGCCAACAGTTCATCCGGGCTTTGCCCCTGCGCCGCGCGTTCGATAAACATGTTGTGGCTTTCTACGTCGCGATACTCATTGATGTTACTGAAATGCGGATTGGTCATGCCAATCTCTTCGCCCTGATAGATATAGGGCGTGCCCTGCATACCGTGCAGCACCATCGCCAGCATCTTCGCCGCCGGCACCCGGTACTCGCCCTCATCGCCGAAGCGCGAGACGATGCGCGGCTGATCGTGGTTACACCAGAACAGCGCGTTCCATGCCTGATTGTGCATCCCTTGCTGCCAGTGACGGAACAGGGCCTTCAGCGCCACGAAGTCCGGGCGGGCGAGGGTCCACTTTTCGCCGCCGGGATAATCGACTTTTAAGTGATGAAAATTGAAGGTCATCGACAGTTCGCGGCCGTCCAGCGCGGCGTACTGCTGGCAGTGCTCCAGCGAGGTAGAAGACATCTCGCCGACGGTCATCAGGTTACGCGGGGTGAAAACATCGCGGCTCATCTCCTGCAGGAACTCATGTACCCGCGGGCCATCGGTGTAGAAGCGGCGTCCATCGCCAACGGTATCGGAGGGGAAGTCCTGCTCTTTGGAGATAAGATTGATGACATCGAGGCGCAGGCCATCAACGCCGCGATCGGCCCAGAACTCGCAGACTTTTTTCAGCTCGGCGCGTACCGCCGGGTTTTCCCAGTTGAGATCCGCCTGCTCGGTGGCGAAAAGATGCAAATAATACTGTTCGCTTTCTGCATGCCACTGCCAGGCGTTACCGCCGAATTTCGAACGCCAGTTATTCGGCAATGTTCCCGGCTCGCCGTCGCGCCAGATATAGAACTGGCGGTACGGGCTCGCCTTATTTAACGACTGGCGGAACCATTCGTGTTCCGTCGAGGTATGGTTAAACACCATATCCAGCACGATGCGGATACCGCGCGCTTTCGCTCCGGCGACCAGTTGGTCGAAATCCTCCAGCGTGCCGTAAGAGGGATCGATAGCGGTGTAGTTCGCCACGTCATAGCCGTTGTCCACCTGTGGCGAGACGTAGAACGGCGTTAGCCAGATAGCATCGACGCCGAGCTTTTTCAGGTAGTCGAGACGGGCGGTGACGCCGCGTAAATCGCCGGTACCGCTGCCGGTGGTGTCCTGAAAACTCTTCGGATAGATTTGATAAATAACGCCGTTTTGCCACCAGTGGGGAAGGATATTCATTTTGCGTTCCTGCGAGAAATAGGGGGCGCAAGCGGCGCCCCGCAAGAAGAAGTTAGATAATCTGCAAGGTGCCCTGACGGTACTTGCGCTGATAAACCACGGTGGTGAGGATAATCGGCACCACTACCGCGATGGCCATCGCCATGGCGTACACCTGCCAGTAGCTTGGCTGAATTGAGAGAATGCCCGGCAGGCCGCCGACGCCGATACCGTTCGCCATGACGCCGTTCAGGCCGCACAGCAGGCCGGCGAGGCCGGAGCCGACCATCGCGCACAGCATCGGGAAGCGGTACTTTAGGTTGATACCGTACATGGCCGGTTCGGTGACCCCGAGATAGGCGGAAATCGCCGCCGGGACCGAGATTTCGCGTTCGTTCTGTTTACGGCTGGCGATAATAATGCCGACCACCGCGGATGCCTGGGCGATGTTCGATAGCGCGATCAGCGGCCAGACCGGCGTGCCGCCCATGCTCTGAATCATCTGCATGTCGATAGCGAGGGTAGTCTGGTGCACCCCGGTGATCACCAGCGGCGCATACAGGAAGCCGAACAGCGCGGCGCCGATCGGCGCGAAGCTGCCGGTTAGCAGGTGGCGAACCGCGAAAGCCACGCCGTCGCCAATCATGCGGCCAAGCGGGCCGATAAAGGCGTGAGCGAGGAATACCGCCAGAATCAGAGAACACACCGGCACCACCACCAGATAGAGGTAATCAGGGACGATGCGCTTGAGGCGCGTTTCGATAAAGCCCAGCGCCAGCCCCGCCAGCAGAGCCGGGATTACCTGCGCCTGGTAGCCCACTTTCGCAATGGTAAACAGGCCGAAGTTCCACACTTCCGGTACCTGCTGGCCGAGCAGGTAAGCGTTCATCAGCTGTGGAGAAACCAGCGTTACGCCAAGCACGATCCCGAGGATCGGCGTACCGCCCATCTTCTTCACCGCCGACCAGCAGATCCCCACCGGCAAATAGAAGAAGATAGCTTCGCCAATCAACCACAGGAAGTCATAAATGGTTTTCAGCGACGGGTGCATCTGCGCCAGCGTCTGGCCGTTGCTCATCGGTAGATCGCCGATGACGTTACGGAAACCGAGGATCAGACCGCCGCTGATCAGCGCCGGCAGCAGCGGGAAGAAGATCTCGGCAAAGTGCGAGATCAGCCGCTCGTGCCACTTCATGTTTTGCCGTGCGGCCTGTTTGGCCTGCTCTTTGTCGGCCGACGCCTGGCCGGTGGTGGCCAGCAGCGCCTTATAGTAATCGCCGACTTCGGTGCCGATGACCACCTGGAACTGCCCGGCGTTAGTGAAGCAGCCCTTCACCATGCGCAATTGCTCAATTTCTTTTGGTTTGGCGATGGCCGGATCGTTCAGCACAAAGCGCAAACGGGTAATACAGTGGCTGACGGTGGCGATGTTGCCGCGCCCGCCGACCAGTTCGATCAGTTTATCGATGTCCTGCTGGTTTACTTTGCTCATGATGAAGCCTCAAAACAGAGGGGAGAGATGCCGTTTTTACCTTGGATGCATCCTAACCGTTCCGTTAGTAATGCAAAATGGGAACGTTCCCGAAAGCCGGCGAAGATCACATAAATCACCCGAATGAGACTAATTCAGGGCAGCGGGAATGACGATTTGGCGGGGGTCAGCGTGGCCGGCGATCTGGTCGATCAACTGCTGCGCCGCCTGGCGTCCGGCCTCGGCGTAGCCGGGATCGACGGTGAGGATCTCCGGATGCAGAAACTTCATCAGCGGCGTGCTGCCGACGCTGGCGAGCTGCAGGGTGTCAATGCGCTGTTCTTGCAGATATTTGCTGGCGCCGAGGGCGAGGGTATCGGTGGCGCAGACCAGCGCGCGGGTCTCAGGGGTGATCACGCTGGCAACGCTGTCATAACCCTGTTTCATCGCCAGCCCCGGTAGAGCGGCGGTGGGCGTGAGCTGTTTTTCGGCGCAGAAATCGAGATACGCCTGGTGGCGACGCTCGCCGGTGGTGACGTCGCTGTGCGGCACGCCGAGAAAGCTGATATGGCGGTGTCCGCGGTCGTAGAGCCGCTGCATCAGCAGTTTAATCGCCCCGTCGTCGTCGTAGCAGACGGAGGCGAAGCCGGGCGCGTCGCGCGCCAGCAGCACCAGCGTTTTGCGCCAGGGGTCGAGCATCTCTTCGCTAATGCCGGTAAAGCCGAACAGCACGACGCCGTCGATATTGCGCCGGGCGAGCATGCCCAGATGCTCTTCGACCAGCGCCGGGGAAAACTGGCTTTCCATCATGATCGGATCGTAGCCTTGCTGATAGAAAGCGGGCAGCATGGTCTGTACGGCTAAGTTTTCCGATAGCGAATCCAGACGGGTGACGATAATCGCCACCACCTTATCGCTCTGGCCGCGCATGGCGCGGGCGGAACGGGAAGGGGAGAAACCTTGCTGCTGCATGACCGCTTCCACCCGCTCGCGGGTGCGCTCGCTGACGCCGCTTTCGTTATTCAATACGCGCGACACCGTCGATTTTCCGACGCCGCTTAAGCGCGCGATATCTTTGATAGTAAGTCGGTTTTGCATA
>CABUCP010000318.1 GCA_902490055.1 uncultured Klebsiella sp.
GTGCGTAATTACAGCGTCTATAAATCCCCTGCCGCCGCACGTTGTTGAAAACTCTGCGCAAAGGTTTGCATCCCCGCCTGCTGGCCGCTTTGCATTACACCGGGAAGTTGATGCGTTTTCCCCTCGCGGATCAAATTCGCGACCGCTGGCGTGTTCACTAAAAGTTCGTATAGCGCAACCCGGCCGCCGGAAGCATTTGGCAACAATTTTTGTGCCAATACGGCGCATAGGCTCCCCGCCAGCTGGCTGCGGACCGGCTCTTTTTCTTCCGCCGGAAAGACATCCACCAGGCGCTCAACGGCCTGCGCCGCGCTACGGGTATGTAAAGTCGCCATCACCAGATGCCCGGTTTCGGCAGCGGTCAGCGCCAAACGGATGGTCTCGCTGTCGCGTAGCTCGCCCAATAAGATGACGTCAGGGTCCTGACGCAGCGCCACGCGCAGCGCTGCGGCAAACGAGGGGCAATGGCGGCCAATTTCACGCTGCTGAATCAGACAACTACCGCTGGCGTGAATAAACTCAACCGGATCTTCGAGGGTTAAAATATGGCCATGCAAATGCTGGTTGAGATATCCCACCATCGCCGCCAGCGTGGTTGATTTGCCGCTACCGGTAGCGCCGGTGACCAAAATCAACCCGCTTTCTTCGTTTAATAGCTCAGTAAGCGCGGCGGGCGTATCTAAATCTCCCAGACCAGGACAGCGTTCCGGCAGCAGGCGCAGCGCCAGCGATATCCCGCGCGCGTGGGCAAACGCGCTGGCGCGCAGCCGCGGCCCGCTCGTCAACGCCAGGGCGAAATCCACCTGACCCTCGGCCTGCCACTGCGCCAGCTGCGCGTCATTGAGCCAGCGGATTAAAATTTCCTCGACGTCCGGCGAGGTAAACGGCGCGGGCTCCAGCTTCCCAAGACGGCGCCAGCGCGGCGCATACGCGCTGCACAGGTGTAGATCGGAGACGTTATGCTTTACACTAAGGGCCACTATTTCTTCCAGCTCCATAACTGATCCTCGGAATATGAACGATATTGCGCATAACCTGGCACAGGTCCGGGATAAAATCTCAGACGCTGCCGCACGCTGCGGCCGCGCTCCAGAAGAAGTTACGTTGCTTGCAGTGAGTAAAACCAAACCTGCGAGCGCAATCGAAGAAGCGATGGCCGCAGGTCAGCGGGCATTCGGTGAAAACTACGTCCAGGAAGGGGTGGATAAAATCCGCTATTTCCAGCAGGCAGGCGCCAGCGGCCTGCAGTGGCACTTTATCGGCCCGCTGCAGTCCAACAAAAGCCGCCTGGTAGCCGAACATTTTGACTGGTGCCATACCGTCGATCGGCTAAAAATCGCCACCCGCCTGAGCGAACAGCGCCCGGCGGAGCTGCCGCCGCTCAACGTGCTGATTCAAATCAACATTAGCGACGAACAGAGTAAATCCGGTATTCCGCTGGCGGAGCTCGACGCTTTAGCCGCCGGGATCGCCGCCTTACCCAACCTGCAGCTTCGCGGGTTAATGGCCATTCCGGCCCCAGAGTCAGAGTATGTAAGGCAGTTTGCCGTCGCCCAACAAATGGCGGTAGCATTCGCGCAACTGAAAACGCACTACCCTTCGGTTGATACGCTATCTCTGGGCATGTCGGATGACATGGAAGCCGCTATTGCGGCAGGAAGCACTATGGTGCGCATCGGGACCGCAATCTTCGGCGCGCGCGACTACAGCAAAAAATAAGGAATCTGAGGAACGCCATGAAGACGTTGACCTTCCTGCTCTCAACGGTCATTGAGCTCTACACAATGGTCATGTTGTTACGCGTCTGGATGCAGTGGGCGCGCTGCGACTTTTACAACCCGTTTTCGCAGTTCGTGGTGAAAGCCACTCAGCCGATCGTCGGGCCGCTGCGTCGTATTATTCCGGCGATGGGGCCGCTCGATAGCGCCTCGCTATTGATCGCCTTTGTACTCTGCGTCATCAAGGCGATCGTGCTGTTTATGGTGGTCACCTTCCAGCCGATTATCTGGATTGCCGCGGTGCTTATCCTGCTGAAAACCATCGGCTCGCTGATTTTCTGGGTGCTGCTGCTGATGGCGATCATGAGCTGGGTCAGCCAGGGCCGCAGCCCGGTGGAATACGTGCTAATGCAGCTGGCCGACCCGCTGCTGCGCCCGATCCGCAACCTGCTGCCATCAATGGGCGGTATCGACTTCTCGCCGATGGTGCTGGTGCTGCTGCTGTATGTGATTAACATGGGGATCGCCGAGCTGCTGCAAGCCACCGGCAATGTCCTGCTTCCGGGGCTGTGGATGGCGCTATGAGTGCCGTTGAAGTCTCCGCTGACGGGCTGGTTCTGCGGCTGTATATTCAGCCAAAGGCCAGCCGCGACAGCATTGTTGGTCTGCATGGCGACGAGCTCAAAGTCGCCATCACCGCCCCGCCCGTTGACGGCCAGGCGAACGCCCATCTGGTAAAATATCTCGCTAAACAGTTCCGCGTCGCGAAAAGCCAGGTGCTTATCGAAAAAGGCGAACTGGGCCGTCACAAACAGGTAAAAATCGTTCACCCGCAGCAGATCCCGGCCGCCGTCGCGGCGCTGACTGACTAAACAGGATTGAATATGCAAAAAGTTGTACTCGCTACCGGTAACGCCGGTAAAGTCCGCGAGCTGGCCTCGCTGCTGGAAGATTTTGGTCTCGACGTCGTCGCTCAGACCGAGCTTGGCGTGGACTCCGCCGAAGAAACCGGTCTGACCTTCATCGAAAATGCGATCCTTAAAGCGCGCCACGCCGCGCAGGTCACCGGCCTGCCGGCCATCGCCGACGACTCCGGTCTGGCGGTGGATGCATTGGGCGGCGAGCCGGGGATCTACTCCGCCCGCTACTCGGGTGAAGATGCCAGCGACCAGCAGAACCTCGAAAAGCTGCTCGATGCCTTGCAGGATGTGCCCGATGGGCAGCGTCAGGCCCAGTTCCACTGCGTGCTGGTGTATCTGCGTCACGCCGAAGACCCGACGCCGCTGGTGTGCCACGGCAGCTGGCCGGGCGTAATTACTCGCCAGGCGGCCGGCACAGGCGGCTTTGGCTATGACCCAATTTTCTTTGTTCCGTCTGAGGGGAAAACCGCAGCGGAGCTAAGCCGTGAAGAGAAGAGCGCCATTTCCCACCGCGGGCAGGCGCTGAAACTGTTACTGGAAGCATTACGTAATGGCTAATTTGCCGCCTCTGAGTCTTTATATTCATATCCCATGGTGCGTGCAGAAGTGCCCGTACTGTGATTTCAACTCGCATGCGTTAAAGGGCGAAGTACCGCACGACGACTACGTGCAGCATCTGCTGACCGATCTCCACCACGATGCGCCATACGCACAGGGACGTGAAATTAAGACCATTTTTATCGGCGGCGGTACGCCGAGCCTGCTTTCCGGCCCGGCGATGCAAACTCTGCTTGATGGCGTACGCGCCTGCCTGCCGCTGGCGGCGGATGCGGAGATCACCATGGAAGCCAATCCGGGGACCGTGGAGGCCGATCGCTTCGTTGAGTATCAGCGTGCTGGCGTCAACCGTATCTCCATCGGCGTACAGAGCTTTAGCGAGCCAAAATTGCAGCGTCTGGGGCGGATCCACGGCCCGGAAGAGGCGAAACGCGCGGCACGTCTGGCGAGCGGCCTGGGGCTGCGTAGCTTTAACCTTGATTTAATGCACGGCCTGCCGGACCAGTCGCTGGATGAGGCGCTGGATGATTTGCGCCAGGCGATCGCGCTCAATCCGCCGCATCTGTCGTGGTACCAGTTGACCATTGAGCCCAACACGCTGTTCGGTTCACGCCCGCCAGTTTTGCCGGATGACGATGCGCTGTGGGATATTTTCGAGCAGGGGCATCGGTTGCTGAGCGCTGCGGGTTATCAGCAGTACGAGACCTCCGCTTACGCCAAACCGGGCTATCAGTGCCAGCACAATCTCAACTACTGGCGCTTTGGCGACTATCTCGGGATCGGCTGCGGCGCGCATGGCAAAGTGACCTTTCCCGACGGCCGCATTCTGCGCACGGCGAAAACCCGCCACCCGCGCGGCTACATGGAAGGCCGCTACCTTGAACGCCAGCACGATGTGGAAACGGCGGATAAACCGTTTGAGTTCTTTATGAACCGCTTCCGTCTGCTGGAGGCAGCACCGCGTGAAGAATTCAGCCGCTATACCGGCCTCGATGAACAGGTCATCCGTCCGCAGATCGACGCTGCGATCGCCAAAGGCTATCTGCAGGAAGATGAATATCATTGGCAAATTACCGAGCACGGTAAGCTGTTTTTAAATTCACTGCTGGAGCTGTTCCTCAGCGAAGAGTAACCCCCGCGGGCGGCGGATCGTCGCCCGTACTTTTCCCTTCATTTGCGTTCCCGCTACGGTCAAATCAACTGACGTTTTTTTGTTCACTTCTTTGCAGCAAATCACAAATTAGCATCGACTTTTTTCCTTT
>CABUCP010000319.1 GCA_902490055.1 uncultured Klebsiella sp.
ATGGCGAAGTATCAGAACATGCTGGTAGTAATCGACCCTAACCAGGACGACCAGCCTGCATTACGGCGCGCGGTGTATCTGCACCAACGGATTGGTGGGCGCATCAAAGCCTTTTTGCCGATCTATGATTTTTCCTACGAAATGACCACCCTGCTTTCACCCGATGAGCGGACCGCGATGCGCCAGGGCGTCATTAGTCAACGCAGCGCCTGGATCCGTGAACAGGCGAAGTTTTACATTGAATCCGGGGTTCCCATTGATATCAAAGTGGTGTGGCACAACCGCCCCTTTGAAGCGATTATTCAGGAGATCATCAGCGACAAGCATGACCTGCTGCTGAAGATGGCCCACCAGCACGATAAGCTGGAAGCGGTGATCTTCACCCCAACCGACTGGCACCTGCTCCGCAAATGTCCGTGTCCGGTATGGATGGTTAAAGACCAACCCTGGCCGGAAGGCGGTAAAGCGCTGGTGGCGGTTAATCTGGCCAGCGAAGAAAACTATCACAATGCGCTCAATGAAAAACTGGTGCGGGAGACTATCGCCCTCGCCGAACAGGTTAACCATACCGAAGTGCATCTGGTCGGCGCCTACCCGGTGACGCCGATCAACATCGCCATTGAACTGCCTGATTTCGACCCGAGCATTTATAACGACGCGATTCGCGGCCAGCACCTGCTGGCAATGAAAGCGCTGCGCCAGAAGTTCGGCATCGATGAAAGCCTCACCCACGTTGAAAAAGGCCTGCCGGAAGAAGTTATCCCCGACTTAGCTGAACATCTGCAGGCTGGGATTGTGGTGCTGGGCACCGTCGGCCGCACCGGCATCTCCGCCGCGTTTCTCGGCAACACCGCGGAACAGGTTATCGACCACCTGCGCTGCGACCTGCTGGTACTGAAACCGGAAGCCTATCAAACCCCGGTTGAACTCGACGACGAAGACGACGATTAAGCCGTTTTCCTGTCGCAACTGCCATCTGAAATCCCCCGCCCGTCGGGGGATTTTTTTGCCCGCTGTATTCTACAGGCAAAAATAAAGGGCCTGTCGGCCCCGGGATCATCACGCTAATAATTAAGCACATTCAGCGCGTTAGTGGATACCTAAACGCCAGGCCAGATCGATCTCTTCTTTCAGTTCAAGGGAGGAGAGCGACATCAAATCAGCAAACTCAAGTTCCAGAAGTTTGAGCTTCTTCAGATACTGCGCGGGGGTCATAGCGGTAGTGTCGCGGCGCAGGTATTCGATGGCCATCTGCGTTGGGGTTAACTCGGTATCCATAATATCCTCAGTGTGGTGAAAAAACAGGCATAGTATAACATCTTCTGCCGTTCACTTCTGAGCAAATCGGGGTTTAACTTTGTATATAAAAAAGCCGTCTCAACAGAGACGGCTTAGAGCGTTGCGCTATTACAGCGCCTTCAGGATGGCATCAACGCTGGCTTTGGCATCGCCAAATAGCATATGAGTGTTCTCTTTAAAGAACAGCGGGTTCTGAACGCCAGCGTAGCCGGTGTTCATCGAACGCTTAAAGACCACCACGTTCTGCGCTTTCCATACTTCCAGTACCGGCATACCGGCGATCGGGCTCTTCGGATCGTCCTGCGCCGCCGGGTTAACGGTGTCGTTGGCGCCGATAACCAGAACGGTATCGGTATCGGTGAAATCATCGTTGATTTCATCCATTTCCAGCACCACGTCATAGGGTACCTTCGCTTCCGCCAGCAGGACGTTCATGTGGCCTGGCAGACGCCCGGCTACCGGGTGGATGCCAAAGCGCACTTTGATGCCGCGCGCCCGCAGCTTCTCGGTAATTTCGGCAACCGGATACTGCGCCTGCGCCACCGCCATGCCATAGCCCGGGGTGATGATCACCGAATGCGAGTTTTTCAGCATTTCAGCGGTGTCCTCGGCGCTGATTTCACGGTGCTCGCCCACTTCTTCGTCGCCGCTGGAGCTACCGCCATCGGTACCAAAGCCGCCGGCAATCACGCTGATAAACGAGCGGTTCATCGCCTTACACATGATGTAGGAGAGGATCGCGCCGGAAGAACCAACCAGCGCGCCGGTGACGATCAGCAGATCATTGCTGAGCATAAAGCCCGCCGCCGCCGCCGCCCAACCGGAGTAGGAGTTCAGCATCGATACCACCACCGGCATATCGGCGCCGCCGATAGACGCCACCAGATGCCAGCCAAAGGCCAGAGCGATAATGGTCATCACCAGCAGGCACAACACCTGAGTCCCGGTGCTGTCGGTGCGCACGAAGGCCACCAGCAGCAGGAAGGAGACCACCAGCGCCGCCAGGTTCAGCTTGTGACGGTTTGGCAGCATCAGCGGTTTAGAGGAGATTTTGCCGCGCAGTTTGCCAAAGGCCACGATAGAACCGGTGAAGGTCACCGCGCCGATAAAGATCCCGAGGAACACTTCGGTCAGGTGAATATTCGCCAGCACCTGATCGAGACCCGGCGCGTGATCGAGATAGCTGTTAAAGCCCACCAGCACCGCCGCCAGACCGACGAAGCTATGCAGCACCGCCACCAGTTCCGGCATTTCGGTCATTTCGACTTTTTTCGCCAGACGGATACCTATCGCGCCGCCGATTACCATCGCCACGATGATCCAGCCAACGTTACCGCTGTCCGGGCCAAAGATGGTAGCAATGAGCGCAATCGCCATCCCGGCGATACCGAACAGGTTACCCTGCTTCGACGTTTCGTGCTTTGACAGCCCCGCAAGGCTAAAGATAAACAGAATAGCGGCAACAATGTATGCAGCTGTAACTAATCCTCCAGACATTTGTTACCCCTTAGTTTTTGCGGAACATTTTCAGCATGCGCTGAGTGACGGTGAAACCACCAAAAATATTAATGCTGGCGATCAGCACCGCGATAAAGCTCAGGAAGCTGACCCAGCCGCCGTGCCCTATCTGCAGCAATGCCCCAACGACAATAATCCCTGAAATCGCGTTGGTAACCGACATCAGCGGCGTGTGCAGCGCATGAGAAACGTTCCACACCACGTAGTAGCCGACCACGCAGGAGAGCGCGAAGACGGTAAAGTGACCGAGGAACTCTTTCGGCGCGACGTTGGCCAGCCAGCCAAAGAGGATAATCGCCAGCGCCATCAGCGCGTATTTACGCCACGGGGAGCTCGGTTTGGCTGCTTCTTTTGGCGCTTCGACGGTTTTCGCAGCCGCCTGCGGCTGCGCGGAGACCTGAATCGGCGGCGCAGGCCAGGTGATTTCCCCTTCGCGCACTACCGTTACGCCGCGCACCACGACATCGTCGAAATCGATGGTGATGTTGCCGTCTTTTTCTTTGCACAGCAGCTTCAGCAGATTTACCAGGTTGGTGCCGTAGAGCTGGGAGGATTGCGTCGGTAGGCGACCCGGCAGATCGGTATAGCCGATGATTTTCACGCCGTTGGCGGTGGTGATCACTTCGCCCGGCACGGTGTACTCGCAGTTACCGCCGTTTTGCGACGCCAGGTCAACCACCACGCTGCCCGATTTCATGGAATCAACCATTTCGCGGGTAATCAGCTTCGGCGCCGGTTTCCCTGGGATCAGCGCCGTAGTGACGATGATGTCGACATCTTTCGCCTGTGCGGCAAACAGCGCCATCTCGGCTTTGATAAAGGCCTCGGACATTACTTTAGCGTAACCGTCGCCGCTGCCGGCTTCTTCTTTAAAGTCCAGCTCAAGGAACTCGGCGCCCATGCTCTGCACCTGTTCTTTCACTTCCGGACGGGTATCGAAGGCGCGCACGATGGCGCCAAGGCTGTTCGCCGCGCCAATTGCCGCCAGGCCTGCGACGCCGGCGCCAATCACCATCACTTTCGCTGGCGGGACTTTGCCCGCCGCGGTGATCTGCCCGGTAAAGAAGCGGCCAAATTCATGTGCGGCCTCAACAATCGCGCGATAGCCGGCGATGTTAGCCATCGAGCTCAGGGCGTCCAGCGACTGGGCGCGGGAAATACGCGGCACCGAGTCCATCGCCATGACGTTGATACCGCGAGCGGCCAGTTTTTCCATCAGCTCGGGATTCTGCGCCGGCCAGATAAAGCTAACCAACGTGGTGCCCGGATTAAGCCTGGCAATCTCTTCGTCGCTCGGCGCATTGACCTTCAGGATAACGTCTGAATGCCAGACGTTATCCGCGCTGACTACCTCCGCCCCTGCCTCAGTGAAGGCTTCATCGTCGAAGCTCGCCAGTTTCCCGGCTCCGCTCTCCACCGCAACGCTAAACCCGAGCTTCAGCAACTGCTCAACCGTCTTCGGCGTCGCAGCGGCCCGGGTTTCCTGAGCTAAGCTCTCTTTTGGTATCCCAATACGCATAGTTTTCCCTTCCATCGGTTTTTGATGATGGTTTATTTTTTTCACAAATGCGCCAGCGGCGGCGCAAAAACGCCGCACAGGTAATCATCCGCAAAATGAAACAGTAACAAACTTTTTAT
>CABUCP010000320.1 GCA_902490055.1 uncultured Klebsiella sp.
CCTGGTCGATGCCTTCAGCGATCGCAATTTTGGCGGCAACGCGGCGGCGGTATGTCCGCTCAGTGAATGGCTACCTGATGACACGTTACTGAAGATGGCGCAGCAGCATAACCAGTCCGAAACGGCTTTTTTTGTCCGTACCGACAGCGGCTATGAGCTGCGCTGGTTCACTACGCTTGCTGAAATTAATCTCTGCGGCCACGCGACGCTTGCGGCATCGCATGTGATTTTTGAATATCTTGATCATCCTTCAGCGACCATTGTCTTCAGCACGCGCTTCGTGGGTGAACTACGGGTGACGCGCAGCGGCGACTGGCTGACGCTTGATTTCCCGGCCTGGCAGACCGCGCCGGTGGATCCGGCTCCGCCGGCGCTGTTAGCCGGCCTGGGCATTAATGAGCCGCTGGAAGTGCGGGAAGGCCGTGATTATCTGGTGGTACTGCGCGACCGGGCGCAGGTCGAAGCGGTACGCCCTAATTTGGCGGTGCTTGAGACGTTGGATAAGATGATTTGTATTAGCGCCGCCGATGAAGAATACGATTTCGTGAGCCGCTTTTTCTGCCCCGGCGAATCGGTGCCCGAAGACCCGGTTACCGGATCGACGCACAGTATGCTGATCCCTTATTGGGGGGAAAAACTGGGGAAAACCGAGATGCTGGCGCGCCAGGTTTCAGCGCGTAGCGGAGAGCTGCGCTGCCAGTGGCGCGGTGATAGAGTGCTGATTAGCGGCCAGGCAACCACCTATCTGCGTGGAACGATCTATTTGCGCGAAGCCTAACCGATGTTTCCCGGCTTGCGCTACGCTCAGCTCAGCCGGGCAATCTGTCTATCGCTAAACCAGCGAGGCGCCGCCGCATATTACCAGCTCTTGTCCGGTCATCGCGGCGGCATCTTCGCTCAATAGCCAGCGTATTAACGACACCACCTCTTGCGGTTTAATCAATCTCCCGATGGGCGGAACCTGTGGCGGTGAACCTTCGCGGCCAGGCTGGCGGAGCATCGGCGTATCGGTAGCGCCAGGCGCGACGACGTTGACGGTGATCCCCGCGTGGGCGAGCTCTGCCCCCCAGCTTCTCGCCAGCGCCACCAGCGCCGCTTTTGTTGCCGTATATTGTGAACGGCCCGCCGCGCCGCGCGAGGTCCGGCTTCCCAACAGAATAATCCGCCCGCCCTGGCTCATCGACGGCGCAAAGCGGTTAGCTAACGTCTGCGCCGCGTCGACGTGCAGTCGCCACAAGGTCTCACTACGCTCGGCGTCGAGCTCCCCCAGCCTGGCGGCCGCCATTGCGCCTGCAGCATGGATAATCGCCTGCGGCGGCGCCATCGGCGCCAGGGCAGCCAACAGGGCGTGGCGGTTGCTCAAGTCGACCGGGATAGCGGTAAAGTTGCCATGGGTGAAGGGCGGCGGCGAACGGCTGAGACCGGTCACCAGCCAGCCATCCGCCAGTAGTTGCGTTACGATGGCCGCGCCGATCCCTGAACTGGCGCCGCTCACCAATGCCCGTTTCATGGCGCCTCCAGCAGCGATTGCGGCACTTTAAATACCGCTTTCCTCACGGCTGCGGGCGAGGCGACAGCGCACAGCGCCTGATGCGGCTCGCCGGGGAAAAAGACCGCAAAGTCGCCGGCGCGCAGCAGCAGCGTGACGCTATCGGGCGCTTGCTGGCTGATAAAAAGATCGGGCTTACGTTCTTCATCACCGGGCGCTACGCTCGCGACCATCCCGGCATGGATCCGCTCAGCGCCGCTGAGAATGACCTGAATATCCGCCCACTGGCGGTGATATTCAGTATGTCGTTGTGCTAACGCTTGAGTGTGCGCGACGCCGATGGTGCAAAACCATGCTGCGTCCACTGGCTGAAAACGACCATCCTGGCGAGCGCTGAGCGCGGCAAGTGAGTATTCGGGGCGGTTGAGAATCTGCCATAACGCTGGTGGCAGCCCGGCCAGCGGCAGGGCGCTCAGATTGCCGACAATCATACGTTTTCTCCTTTGACCCACTGCGGCGACACGCGGACATACTTAATCGCCTGCCGGTACCAGGTGTAGGCAATGTGCAGGTTGCCGTCCGCGCCCTGCTTAATGCTGGGGTAGGAAAATTCACGGTTCAGCTTTTGCTCTGAGTTATTGGTCATGCAGTAGCCGTCGCCCTCATCGAGGTTCTGCTGCCATGGCCAGCTTTTACCGCCGTCGGCGGAGATAGCGACGGTCATCGGCGCGCGCGGCGCTCCCCAGAAAGCCGTTTTACCGGTGCTTTCCGGCTCTTTGCGGCCGTCGTTGTCGTCTATCTCATCGTATAGCGACGCGCGGCGTTCGCTGGCGCCGGCGGCGCTCATGTTATTGAACACCAGCGCCAGTTCGCCAGTGCTCAGGGCAGTGGCCTGGATGGAGGAGTTATTATTCGGCAACGTCGTCGGTACGGGAGCGGACCAGCTTTCACCCATGTCGGTCGACTGGCTATACCAGATATAATCGGCCCAGCGGCTGCGGTAGAACGCCGCCAGCGAACCGTCGGCCAGCGGCACAATGTTCATATGTACGCAGCCCAGGCTTTGCGGTACCGCCACATCACGCCAGCTTTTGCCACCATCCGCGGAGATTTTTACCGCGCTCACATCATCGTTGCCGACCCATTTTTCCCCAGGCCGGGTCCGGCAGTAAAACACCGGCAGCAGCCAGTGGCCGTTGGGCATCACGCTAATGGGTTGGCGGATAAACGTACCGGGCTCATCCAGCAGGGTGGCGATCGCTCCCCAACTTTTTCCGCCGTCATGCGACTGGCGATAGCGCACAATCGCGGTATCCTGATTCCCGGCATACTGGGCGGTCCACAGCAGCCACAGCACGCCATCGGGAGCCTGAAACAGTACCGGGTTTTGTTCCGAACGCTCAGGATCGTCCGATAGCTTCACCGCTTCGCTCCATGTCGTCGCGCCTGCGGCTAAGCGTGAGCTCCAGACTGAAATATCCGCTTTACCTTCCTGCGAGCCGCCGAACCACACGCACATGAGCGTACCATCGGGCAGCGGTAGAAGGTTGGCCGCATGATTTTGCGGGCAGCCGGACGGCAGCATTGCCCAGGCGATATTGTGGTCCTGCTGGTGAGGGCGAATAACGCCGTCAAAAGTGGGGGGTGTCGTCATTTTTTATACTCCACGCTGTTCAATGGGCGCCGGGGATGGGCGCTGCGCTTTATTGGGGATCAGGCGGTCAATAACCATAATCAGGGCCGGGGCGATCAGCGCGATGTACATATTATTGATACCGAACGGATCGCCGAGTAAATACCACACTGAGGTGACAACACAGGCGCCGATCAGGCCGGCGTTGGCGCCGCGAGTGCTCTTAAAGAACGGGGCATAGAAGGCGATCACCGCGACCACGGTGATAGAGAGGCGGATTGCGCGGGTAAAGAAGGACAGTTTCAGCACTTCCGGTACCAGCAGGACAAAAATAAGCGGCAGGAAGCCGATGATTAATGATGCCCAGCGCGTGGCCTTAAACTCTTGCTCCGGCGTAGGGTTACGCCAGGGAACGTAAAAATCCTTCACTACCAGCGACGCAATCGCCAGGGCGACGGTGCTGACGCTAACGAAAATTGAAGCTACAAGTGACGTTGTCACTAATCCGGCGAGCCACGGATTCATATCCTGCAGGAACACCGGCAGAGCATACAGGCTATTAATTTCCGGGTGCAGAAACTTCGCCGCTACGCCGATAATGGCGATCGCAAAAGCAATCGGCAGACAAAAGAAAAAGGCCACCCAGGTGGAGCGTTTTGCTGACCGTACGTTTTTAGTCGAGCTGATCGCCTGAATCACAAACTGAGTACAGAAGATGGAACCGATGGTGCCGATAAGCCAGGCGCAGATGGTGCCGGGGCAGGTCCAGTAGTGAGCGGGCATCTTTTCAATCATTGGCGCGAAACCGCCGGTTTTTGACAGCGCAAAGCCCATGATGATCAGCAGCCCGAGGTATTTTAAGGCGCTGTGCAGCATGGTCACCCAGGCCACGCCTTTCATGCCGCCGAAGGCAAAGTAGAAAGTACTGACAATGGCGGTAATAAAAGCCGCCAGCGGCAAGTTAATTTTTAATACCGTCGAGATGGCCGCCGCGCCGCTAACGTAGTTGCCGACGTTCACCAGCAGCAGCGCGTAAATCATAATAATAGAGATAATATTCTTGGTGCTGGTGCCATATTTCTCGGCAATCGCGCCGGAAATCGTAATTTTACCGGTGTTATATATTCGCTTCACCAGTATCAGGCCAAACAGCGGAAAGCCGATGGCGGCCCCAAGCACTGACCAGGAGGCGGCAATTCCGCTCTCAAAAGCGGCCTGTGCGGTGCCGATCGTCGACTTGGCGCCGATATATTCCGACATCAGCAAAATACCGACAATAAAGGCCGGCATGGCGCGCGAGCCTTCCATAAAATCCCCGGAATTTTT
>CABUCP010000321.1 GCA_902490055.1 uncultured Klebsiella sp.
GGATCCGCGCGATGAAAAAATTGCGAATCTGGAAGCCCAGCTGGCTGAAGCGCAGAAACGTGAACGTGATGTGATGCTGCGCGCAAAAGCGGAAGAAGACAACCTGCGTCGTCGTACCGAACAGGATATCGAGAAAGCGCACAAATTTGCGCTGGAGAAGTTCGTTAACGAACTGCTGCCGGTAATCGATAGCCTGGATCGCGCGCTGGAAGTGGCTGATAAAGCTAATCCGGACATGGCGCCGATGGTCGAAGGGATCGAACTGACTCTGAAATCGATGCTGGATGTGGTGCGTAAGTTCGGCGTGGAAGTGGTTGGCGATACTAACGTACCGCTGGATCCTAACGTGCATCAGGCCATCGCGATGGTAGAGTCTGACGATGTTGCCGCCGGCAACGTACTGGGCGTGATGCAGAAAGGGTATACCCTGAACGGTCGTACTATTCGCGCCGCGATGGTAACCGTAGCGAAAGCGAAGTAATTCGCTCATTCGCCAGCAACGGCTGCCCGCGGGCGGCCGTTTTTATTGGTTTTTAAATAAAAAAAGGCGAACCGAGGTTCGCCGTTGTTCTTTCCTGCCAGCCTATTCCGCCACGCTTTCGCGTAATGATTTCACCGGCATCACCTTCACCTGCTTAATCATATTGTCCTGTACGTCGAGAATATCGATATCGTATTGTTCGATGCGCACCCGGGTCCCGGGGACAGGAATTTCTTCCAGCGCTTCCAGGATGATGCCGTTAACGGTACGGGCGTCGTCTTCCGGCAGATGCCAGTTGAAGGCTTTATTGATTTCGCGCACGTTAGCGCCGCCGTCAATAATCACTGAGCCGTCATTAAGCGGCGTCACTTCTTCGGCAAGCGTCGGCGACATCGAGGTAGTGAAGTCGCCGACGATCTCCTCAAGGATATCTTCAACCGTGACCAGGCCCTGAATATCGCCGTATTCATCGACCACCAGGCCGACTTTCTTTTTATTACGCTGGAATTTAACTAACTGCGTGCTGAGCGGCGTGCCTTCCGGCACAAAGTAAATCTCATCTGCCGCCCGCAACATGATCTCTTTTGTGAACTCTTTCTTTTCCGTCATCAAGCGGTAGGCTTCACGAACGCGCAGCATGCTGATGGCGTCGTCCAGCGAATCGCGATACAGCACGATACGGCCATGCGGTGAGTGGGTCAGCTGGCGGACGATGGATTTCCAGTCATCGTTAATATCAATGCCGACGATCTCATTGCGCGGCACCATGATGTCATTAACGCTAACCTTTTCCAGATCCAGGACCGACAGCAGCATGTCCTGATTCCGCCGTGAGATTTGTGAACGGGATTCATTCACTATCGTGCGCAGTTCATCTTTGCTCAACGCGCCGCTAATCACATGATCGGTCTTAATACCCATCATACGCATCAGCATGCGGGTGATGGTGTTCAGCAGCCACACCAGCGGCATCATTAATATCTGCAGCGGCGCCAGCAGGAAGCTGCTGGGATAGGCTACCTTTTCCGGGTACAGCGCGGCGATAGTTTTCGGTAAGACTTCGGCAAACACCAGTACCACGAAGGTGAGCACGCCGGTGGCGATAGCTACGCCGGCATCGCCGTACAGGCGCATGCCGACAATGGTCCCCAGCGCCGAGGCGAGGATATTGACGAGGTTGTTGCCGATAAGCACCAGGCTAATGAGACGGTCCGGCTTACGCAGCAGCTTTTCCACGCGCTTAGCCGGGCGGTTGCCTTGTTTCGCCATATGACGCAGCCGATAGCGGTTAAGCGTCATCATGCCGGTTTCGGAACCGGAGAAATAGGCGGAGATAATCACCATGATGATCAGCGTGACGATCAGCGTGGTGGTAGAAATGTGTTCCAGGAGAGACTCCTTAGTCTTTAACTAACAAACTGCTGAAGGACGCGGCTGCCAAAATAAGCCAGCGTCAGCAGCCCTGCGCCGGCGACGTTGAACCATACCACCCGGCGACCGCGCCAGCCTTCGTGGTAGTGCCCCCACAGCAGCACGATATAGACAAACCAGGCGATGATAGACAGCACCGCTTTATCAATATTTTCGGTATTGAACAGGTTGTGCATATAGAACAACCCGGTGCACAGCGTCAGGGTCAGCAGCACCACGCCAACCTGAGTAATATGAAACATTTTACGCTCAATGCTCATCAGCGGCGGCATTTCGCTGCTGAAAGCCAGTTTTTTATTTTTCAGCTGGTAGTCAATCCACGCCAGCTGCAGCGCGTAGAGCGCGGCGATGATAAGCGTGGCGTAGGCAAAGAGCGACAGGCCGATATGCACCAGCATTCCCGGGGTGGTTTCCAGGTGGGTGATGTACTCGTTAGGTACAAAGGTGGCGAAGGCGAGGTTGATCAGCGCGAAGGCGTACACGATAGGCAGCAACAGCCAGCCGCGATTGCGCGAGGCGACGATGGTCATCACCGTACAGATCATCAGGCTGACCAGTGAGCCGACGTTGAGTAAGCTGAGATTTTGCCCACCCTCGCCGCCGGGGAAAATACGTGACTCCAGCGCGAAGGCGTGGCAAATCAGCGCTATCGTAGCGGAAAGAATCGCCATCCGCCGCCAGCTGCTGTTTTTTTGCAGCAGGCCAGGGATGATCAGCGCAAGGCTGATGGAGTAGGCGACAAGGGCAAGTAAAGCAAACACAGGCATAGGAGCGTCGACTGTTGACTAAATAAGAAAGAGAAGCAGTATAGCGTCACGCGACGTCTGCTCCAACCGTTGCAGCACATTCAGGTTTATGTCGTGTTATACTGCGCCAAATTCGTATTTTTGTGTCGCTGCGGCGACCGACCGTTTCCACCTCAGGCGAGAGACAATGTTTGATAATTTAACCGATCGTTTGTCGCGTACGCTGCGCAACATTAGCGGCCGCGGACGCCTTACCGAAGACAACATTAAAGACACCCTGCGCGAAGTGCGCATGGCGCTGCTGGAAGCCGACGTCGCGCTTCCGGTCGTTCGTGATTTCATCAGCCGCGTCAAAGAGAGCGCGGTAGGTCATGAAGTCAATAAAAGCCTGACCCCGGGTCAGGAGTTCGTCAAGATTGTCCGTAACGAGCTGGTTGCGGCGATGGGCGAAGAAAACCAGACGCTGGATCTAGCCGCGCAGCCGCCGGCCGTCGTTCTGATGGCGGGCCTGCAGGGTGCGGGTAAAACCACCAGCGTCGGTAAACTGGGTAAATTCCTGCGCGAGAAGCACAAGAAGAAAGTGCTGGTTGTCTCCGCGGACGTCTATCGCCCGGCGGCGATCAAACAGCTGGAAACGCTGGCAGAGCAGGTTGGCGTTGACTTCTTCCCGTCTGACGTCGGCCAGAAGCCGGTTGATATCGTCAACGCGGCGCTGAAAGAAGCGAAGCTTAAATTCTACGACGTGCTGCTGGTGGATACCGCCGGTCGTCTGCACGTTGATGAAGCGATGATGGACGAAATCAAACAGGTCCACGCCGCGATTAATCCGGTTGAAACCCTGTTCGTCGTCGATGCGATGACCGGTCAGGATGCGGCGAATACCGCGAAGGCCTTTAACGAAGCGCTGCCTTTGACCGGCGTGGTGCTGACCAAAGTGGACGGCGACGCCCGCGGCGGTGCGGCGCTGTCGATTCGCCACATTACCGGCAAGCCGATTAAATTCCTCGGCGTCGGCGAGAAAACCGAAGCGCTGGAGCCGTTCCACCCGGACCGTATCGCTTCCCGTATTCTCGGCATGGGCGACGTGCTGTCGCTGATCGAAGATATCGAGAGCAAAGTTGACCGCGCGCAGGCCGAGAAACTGGCATCCAAGCTGAAGAAAGGCGATGGTTTCGACCTGACGGACTTCCTTGAGCAGCTGCGCCAGATGAAAAACATGGGCGGCATGGCCAGCCTGATGGGCAAACTGCCGGGCATGGGCCAGATCCCTGATAACGTGAAAGCGCAGATGGACGACAAAGTGCTGGTGCGCATGGAAGCGATCATCAATTCGATGACGATGAAAGAGCGCGCCAAGCCGGAAATCATCAAAGGTTCGCGTAAACGCCGTATCGCCGCCGGTTGCGGGATGCAGGTGCAGGACGTGAACCGTCTGCTGAAGCAGTTCGACGACATGCAGCGCATGATGAAGAAGATGAAGTCGAAAGGCGGCATGATGAAAATGATGCGTGGGATGAAAGGGATGATGCCGCCAGGTTTCCCTGGCCGCTAATACGCGTCATAATTCAAGCCGCAGATGCGTTGGCTGCGTTCGTTCACCCCGGTCACGTACTTGTGTACGCTCCCGGGGATTTACTCACTTGCCGCCTTCCTGCAACTCGAATTATTTAGCGTATGTAGTTTTGAATTGATTTTTGCACAGAAATCAGTAAAATTTTCGGGCTTTTAATATGACACCAGGCTCCGTTCCTCGATGGGGCCCGGTTGTTTTATTCACACAAGAG
>CABUCP010000322.1 GCA_902490055.1 uncultured Klebsiella sp.
GCACATGGTTATTACTCCATTTTTATAAGCAAATTAAGCGTAGAAGCTACCGCCAAATCTGCCATATTAATCATTAAAATTTTTCCCAGCCTAGTACTGAGGCGCCAAGCAGCCCCCCTTCACGGCTAAATTGCCCGGCGACGATCAGCGGCTGCGTGGTTTTCAGCAGGATTTTCGCTCGTAGCGCCGCATCAAGGCGCGCCAGCAGTGCCGTTTCACTCGCCAGTCCGCCGCCGGCGACAATTTTATGCGGACCAAGAATATTCACCGCGTGGGCCAGCGGTTCGCTCACCAGTTCCAGCCATACCTCAAGAGTCAACGCCGCCGTCGCTTCCCCCGCCATGCCCTGAGCCACAATTTCTAAGCTGGTCAGCGCCTGGCCGCTAAACCTTTGATGGAGCCGTTGCATTCCTTTTGCTCCGCCGAGCGTATCGAGGCAGCCCTGCTGCCCGCAGCCGCAGTCCAGCCGCGGCAGCTCAATCACCCGCTCGCCGATAGATATGCGGGTTCGCGTAATCGGCCCGTGGCCCCACTCGGCGCCAATCCCCTGATTGCCGTAAAGAATTTTGCCATCAATGGCGATCCCGCCGCCAATACCGCTGCCGAGGATCACCCCCAGCACCACCGGCAGGTCTTTCGCCGCGCCAAAGCGCGCCTCGGCTAAGGTAAAACAGTCAGCATCGTTGGCCATCGCGACGGGTCGCCCGAGCGCAACCTGCAGCGAGCGGGTTATATCGATACCGGCAAACGGTGGGATATTGCTCGACAATATGCGGTCATTGGCAACATCCACCACCCCGGCGCAGGAGAGCGCCAGCGGACTTTGCCCGGTAAGAGCATCGCCATATTGCGCGATGATCTCCTGCACGGCGCCAACGAACGCCGGCCATGACGTCAGCGGCATCGCGCGCTGGCGCGGCATAACCAGCTGCCCTGGCGCCGGGGAAACCGCGCTTTTAATAAATGAACCGCCAATATCCAGACACAGCACGCTGTTGCTCATAGGCGAGAATCCATTAAGTCGCGCAGGCCATCGCCCAGCAGGTTGAAGCCCAGGACCGATACGACAATAGCCAATCCCGGCCACAGCGAAATGCCAAGGCTGATGCCAAGGAAGTTACGCCCGTCGCTCATCATTGTGCCCCACTCCGGCATCGGTGGTTGCACGCCCATGCCAAGGAATGAGAGCGAAGCGGCAGCCAAAATCACCGACCCACCGGTTAGCGTCGCCTGCACGGTAATCGGCCCTAAGGTATTACGCAGGATGTAGTGGATTATCTGCCGACGATAGCCAATCCCCAGCGCCCGCGCCGCTTCCATGTACTCCATATTCTTGATACCCAGCGTCAGGTTACGACTGAGGCGCGCGTAAACCGGTACCGAAAAGATGGCGATCGCCAGCAGCATATTGATCAAGCCCGCGCCGAGTACGCTCACCAGCAGGATCGCCAGTACGATACCGGGAAAAGCGAAAATCACATCCATCACCCACATAATCAGATGATCGACGCTTTTACCGCACAGTGCGGCGATAATTCCCAACGGTAGCCCCATCAGCAGCGACAGCGCTACGCTCACCACCACTTCAATCAATGAGATGCGCGCGCCATAAATGGTGCGGGAAAAAATATCGCGGCCATAGTCGTCAGTGCCCAGCCAGTGGTCGGCTGAGGGGGCTGAAAGAATATTCAACAGGTCCTGAGCATAAGGGTCATAGTGGCTGATCCACGGCGCAAAAATAGCACAGATCAGGATTAAGCCGACGATAACGCCGCCGAGGGCCAGCGAGGGATGTTCCATCCCCCAGCGCAGACCGCTGATAACGCCGCTGCGCGATTTGGCGAGTGAAATTTCCGACATATCAGTCAAACCTTATTTTCGGGTTGATTCTGGCGATAATCATTTCGCCGACCAGATTCATCACCACCACGCTGGCCACCGTGATCATCGTTACCCCCTGGATGACCGGATAATCGCGATAGCGTACTGAATCCACCAGATAGCGACCAATTCCCGGCCAGTTAAATACCGATTCGGTCACTACCGCGCCGCCGATCAGGCTGCCGAAATTGAGTGCGATAATCGTGACGATGGGGATCAGCGCATTGCGGAGCGCGTGTTTGAAATAGACCTGAAAAGGCGCCAGCCCCTTCGCGCGGGCGGTGCGTATGTAGTCTTCGCCCAGCACGTCCACCATGCTGGAGCGGGTCATCCGCGACATCACCGCCATCGGGAATATCCCCAGGCATACCGACGGCAGGATGTAGCTTTTCCACCCTTCTGCGCCAAGTAGCGGCAGCCAGCCCAGTTTTACCGAAAAGGTATCCATCGCGATCAGCGCCAGCCAGAAGTTGGCAATCGAGGCGCCGGCAATCGCCACCAGCATCAGTACATGGTCCGCCACGTGATTACGATAAATCGCCGCGCACATGCCCATCGGGATACCGAGGATCACCGCCATCATCCATGCCAACAGCGCCAGCCCTAAGGTATAGGGCACGCGTTCGCGCATCTCGGCGGAAACCGGCTGGCCGGACTTCAGCGAGATGCCAAAATCCCCCTTCAGCATTCCGCTGACAAAATGGCCATACTGAACCGCCAGCGGATCATCCAGGCCAAGACGCGTATGCATACGGGTGACATCATCCTGGGTGGCCTGTGGCCCGGCCATCAGACGGGCCGGGTCGCCGGGGAGCATTCTGATCGCCAGAAAGACAAGAAGCGATGCCCCTAACAGGATCAGCGGCAAAGAAAGCAGTTTTTTGATGACATAAGCTTTCATAACAACTCCAGACTGACCACTGTGTTACGGTTTTTGCGCTTCGGTAACGATGATTTCGCCGCCCGGCTCCATACGCACGCCTTTAATGGTGGCGCGGGTGGCGTACAGATCGTCCTGGAAGTAAAGCATGACGTGCGGCGCGTCCTGCATAATGGCCTTTTGCGCCGCCGCGTATTCGGCGATGCGGGCCTTATCATCCATGGTGGTGGCGGCTTTATCTAACAGCTCATCCACCTGCGGGTTATTGTAGAAACCGAGGTTGGCCCCTGCCGGCGCGGCGCTCTGCGAGTAGTACAGCGGGCGCAGCTGCAAATCAGATCCATTGAGGCCGGAGGACCAGGAAGCGAGCACCGCGTCGGTACGGTTGGCTAACTTCTCCGCCGCCGGCGCAAATGCCGCTTTGCTCCAGACGCCGCTCTCCATCTGCTGAATATTGAGCTTCACGCCAACTTTGCCCCACATCGCCTGCAGAATTTGCGCGGTACGCGCATCCGGTCCCTGCACGGCGATGTTCATTGCAAAACCTTGTGGATAGCCCGCGTCTTTTAATAGCGCTTTCGCTTTATCGAGGTTCCACGGGTAATCGTTAAGGGTTTTATCGTAACCTTCGTTCACCGGCGCCAGCGGCGAGTTAGCCGCAGAGGCGAAGCCAAACATCACCGCCTTCAGCAGCGCTTCTTTATCCGTCGCCAGGTTCAGCGCCTGCCGCACGCGGACATCGTTCAGCGGCTTTTGCTCAACGTTGAGCGCCACCCAAAACACCGACGCGCCCTGGCCTTGTTCCAGCTCGATCTGCGGATTGCTTTTTAGCTGCAAACCAAACTGCGGCGGGACCGGGTTAATGACGTCGACCTGGCCGGACAGCAGCGCCATATTCATCACCGATGGCTCGGTGCTCCAGGTCCACTTAATTTCATCCGGGCCGCGATGCTCACCCCAATATTGCGGGTTTTTCTTCTCCAGTACGTATTCGCCGGTTTTGTACTCCTGCAGCATATACGGACCGGTCCCGTCGGCCTTACGGCCAAGGGTGCCGGCTTTCGCCGCCGCCGGGCTCACCATCTTCGCCGAGCCGCCGGTCAACAGATTAAGGAACGAGGGATAGACCTTCTTCAGAGTAATCTCGACGTTGTCATCATCAATTTTCCTCACCGAGGCGATCACGTTGCGCATCCGCGAGCTAGCGGCCAGGCCGCCTTTCGGGTCGATGTGGCGTTCAATATTGGCCACGACCGCATCAGCATTAAACGGCGAGCCATCGTGGAAGGTCACGTTTTTACGCAGAGTAAAGGTCCAGACTTTGCCATCATCGCTGACCTTCCAGGCAGTAGCCAGCGCCGGCGCGATTTTGAAATCAGGCGCTAAATCAACCAGCCCTTCATACATCGGCTTCAATACGGTGTCGGTAAAGGTCGCGGTTTGATCGCCCGGATCCATACTGCGCGGAGGTTCGTTTTGCATGACGTTAAGCGTTGCCGCCTGCAGCGCCGTCGCCCCGCCAGCCGCCAGTAAGCCTGCCAGAACGGCAAGTCGATATTTATTCATAATTGCCTTCATCCGTTAACCCCTACCTGTCTGTTATATCGCCAATTGTGGCTGTTATGTTGCTATTAGGTTTTCTTTTTACCCAAAAGAGAGTCCCATAAATGT
>CABUCP010000323.1 GCA_902490055.1 uncultured Klebsiella sp.
GTACGATCTGGTCCACGAAATGGAATCGAGCCTGATGGAGCTGATGTCCTCCAGCCTCAAGCAGCGTTTGACCGCCGAGCCGGTGCGTTTTGTCTACCAGCGCGATATGCCGGATGCGATGGTGGAGATGCTGCGCGATAAGCTTTCCATCTCCAACTACGACTCGATGCTACCGGGCGGGCGTTATCATAACTTCAAAGACTTTATCGGCTTTCCTAACGTCGGCAAGGCTAACCTGGTCAACAAACCGATGCCGCGCCTGCGCCATCTGTGGTTTGATAAATTCCGCAACGGCTTTGACGCCATTCGCGAACGCGACGTACTGCTCTACTATCCGTATCACACCTTTGAGCACGTACTCGAACTGCTGCGCCAGGCGTCGTTTGACCCGAGCGTGCTGGCGATCAAAATCAACATCTACCGCGTGGCGAAAGATTCACGGATCATCGACTCCATGATCCACGCCGCCCACAACGGTAAAAAAGTCACCGTGGTGGTCGAACTGCAGGCGCGCTTCGATGAAGAGGCCAACATTCATTGGGCCAAGCGTCTGACCGAAGCCGGCGTCCACGTTATCTTCTCGGCGCCGGGGCTGAAAATCCACGCCAAGCTGTTCCTCATTTCGCGTAAAGAAGGCGATGAAGTGGTGCGTTACGCCCACATCGGCACCGGCAACTTCAACGAGAAAACCGCGCGTATTTACACCGACTATTCGCTGTTAACCGCCGATGCACGCATCACTAATGAAGTGCGTCGAGTGTTTAACTTCATCGAGAACCCGTATCGGCCGGTTAACTTCGACTACCTACTGGTGTCGCCGCAGAACTCGCGCCGCCTGCTGTATGAGATGATCGATCGCGAAATTGCTAACGCGCAGAATGGTCAATCGTCCGGCATTACGCTTAAATTAAATAACCTGGTCGATAAAGGACTGGTGGACCGACTGTATGCCGCCTCCAGTTCCGGCGTGCCGGTAAACCTGCTAATCCGCGGTATGTGCTCGTTGATCCCCGGTCTTGAGGGCATTAGCGAAAATATTCGCGTTACTAGCATCGTTGACCGTTTCCTTGAGCACGATCGGGTCTATTGTTTTGAAAACGGCGGCGATAAACAGGTGTGGTTATCCTCCGCCGACTGGATGACGCGCAATATCGATTATCGTATCGAAGTCGCCGCGCCGCTGCTGGATCCGCGTCTGAAGCAGCGCGTACTGGATATTTTCGATATCCTGTTCAACGATACCGTAAAAGCACGCTATCTTGATAAAGAACTGAGTAATCGCTATGTGCCGCGCGGCAATCGCCGTAAAGTGCGCGCACAGATGGCGATTTACGATTATCTCAAATCACTCGAACAACCCGATTAACCTATGCCAATAAACGAAAAAACCCCTCGGCCGCAGGAATTCGCTGCGGTCGACCTTGGTTCGAACAGTTTTCATATGGTGATCGCCCGTGTCGTCGACGGGGCAATGCAGATCATCGGTCGCCTGAAGCAGCGCGTACATCTGGCCGATGGCCTGGATGAAAACTCGGTGTTGAGCGAAGAAGCGATTACCCGCGGGCTGAACTGTCTGTCGCTGTTTGCTGAACGTCTGCAGGGGTTCTCCCCCTCAAGCGTTTGTATCGTCGGGACGCATACTCTGCGCCAGGCGGCCAACGCAGCGGATTTTCTCAAGCGTGCGGAAAAGGTCATCCCCTACCCGATCGAGATAATCTCCGGTAACGAAGAAGCGCGCCTGATCTTTATGGGCGTCGAGCACACGCAGCCAGAGCGCGGCCGCAAGCTGGTTATCGATATCGGCGGCGGTTCAACTGAGTTGGTGATCGGCGAAGACTTCGAGCCGCGGCTGGTAGAAAGCCGCCGCATGGGTTGCGTGAGCTTCTCCCAGGCCTACTTCCCCGGCGGCGCCATCAACAAAGATAACTTCCAGCGCGCGCGCCTGGCGGCGGTGCAGAAGCTGGAAACGCTGGCGTGGCAGTTCCGTATTCAGGGCTGGAACGTGGCGCTTGGCGCCTCCGGCACCATCAAGGCAGCGCAGGAAGTACTGGTAGCGATGGGCGAGAAAGACGGTTTTATTACCCCGGAACGCCTGGAGATGCTGGTTAACGAACTGCTGAAGAACAAAAACTTCGATTCGTTGAGCCTGCCGGGATTGTCGGAAGACCGTAAGGCGGTCTTCGCGCCGGGGCTGGCGATTCTGTGCGGCGTCTTTGACGCGCTGGCGATTAAAGAACTGCGCCTGTCTGACGGCGCGCTGCGCGAAGGCGTGCTGTACGAGATGGAAGGCCGTTTCCGCCACCAGGACATTCGCAGCCGCACCGCGCAAAGCCTGGCCAACCAGTACAATATCGACCGCGAACAGGCGCGTCGGGTACTGGAGACCACCACCCAGATGCTGGAACAGTGGCAGGAGCAAAATCCGAAGCTGGCCAACCCGCACCTCTCAGCGCTGCTGAAATGGGCGGTCATGCTGCATGAGGTGGGGTTAAATATTAACCACAGCGGCATGCATCGCCACTCTGCCTACATTCTGCAAAATAGCGACCTGCCGGGCTTTAATCAGGAACAGCAAACGCTGATGGCTACCCTGGTACGCTATCACCGCAAGGTCATTAAGCTCGATGATTTGCCGCGCTTTACGCTGTTTAAGAAAAAGCAGTTCCTGCCGCTGATCCAGCTGCTGCGCCTTGGCGTGCTGCTGAATAATCAGCGTCAGGCGACCACCACGCCGCCGAAGCTCACGCTGAAGACGGAAGCCCACCACTGGACGCTGATTTTCCCGCACGACTGGTTTAGCCAGAACGCGCTGGTGCTGCTGGATCTGGAAAAAGAACAACAGTACTGGGAAGGCGTGCCGGAGTGGCTGTTGAAAATTAGCGAAGAAGAAGAGGCTGAAAGCTAATCCTCTCTCTTCTGAGAATGGTCGGGCGCTCGCCCGGCCATTTTTTTAAGCCACAGCCGCTTCGCTAACCAGTTCTTCTATCGGCATCGGGGCGCCGATGTCATAGCCCTGCATATAGTCGATTCCCAGCGAAATCACCGCCTGACGAATCTCCGGAGACTCTACATACTCCGCCACCACCTGCATATTTTTGATCTGCGCCAGCCGGCAAATCGAGGCGACTACCTGATAATCCAGACTGCTGGTGACCAGATTGCGGATAAAACTGCCGTCGATTTTCAGCATATCGACATTGAGGGTTTTCAGCCGCGCATAGCTGGCGTAGCCGGTGCCAAAGTCATCAATCGCCACCCGACACCCCAGCTCCTGTAGCCGCTCCAGCGTATGCCGCGCCTGTTCCGGGCTACTCAACGAATGGTTCTCCGTCAACTCAAAAATCAGCTGCCACGGCTCGATGTTATAGCGATGCAACAACTCTTCGACTTCATCAGGAAAGCGGCTGCGGCTAACCGACACCGGCGACAGATTGATCGCCAAACGCATTCCCGGCAGCGCCCGCCGGTTTTCATTCATAAAAGCCAGCGTATTGTCGATAACCCACCGATCGATCCGCGATGCCAGACCAAACTCATGAGCCGCCGGTAGAAAATCATCCGGCGCAATCAGCTCGCCCTGCTCGCCGACCATGCGCAGCAATACTTCATGATAGCTATCGCCGCGCATACCTATTATCGGCTGCGCCATCAGGCGAAAGCAGTTTTGCTCCAGCGCCTGCTGGATCTGGTTCATCATTGACACCTTGTCCTTCAGCCCTTGCTGAACGTGAACGGCGCCGCGTCGCTGGACGTTTTCCGGGCGGCCGCTGGTCAATGACATATCGGCAATATTATTCAGTTCGCCAAGCAGCAGATACAGATGCTTAACCGGCGAGCGCACGTTGCAGTAGCTGATGCCAACCGGCGGCTGCAGCGGGATGCCGTCCCAGATAAAGCGGAACTGTTTTATCCGCTCATCCAGCATGGTAATACGATTTTGATGATCTTCACTGTTCAGGCGCATTACCAGATCATGGCCTGAAAGGTGATAAACCATTTCATTCGGCTGTAGCGCCTGTTTCAAATATTCCGCCAGTTGCTGTTTATATTGGATCCGCAGCATCACGCCATAATGCCGCCCAAGCAACTCCAGCTCCGGCATGCGCAAAAAGCACAGTACCGACCAGGTCGACTGGTTCAGCGCCCGGCTTAGGGAGCGTAGATTCGGCATATGCACCACCGGGTCGAGGAACGCCATCCGACGCACGCGGCGGTGAATCATCCGTTGCTGGGTCGCCAGCATCGCCATATAAGCAATAATAAAGGAGAACACCAGGTAGCTCGAAGACGTAATCGCTAGCTGGTTATTGTAGATCGGCGAAAATGGCAAATAGCTGTAATGGAAATGAATAACCAGAATGAGTACCGGCGGCCAGACCAGAGAAATAAAGCGGTAGCCGAAACGCATCGAACCCCATAGCATTAC
>CABUCP010000324.1 GCA_902490055.1 uncultured Klebsiella sp.
TTGAGTGAAGCACCCAATTTGTTGTCATAAAGACCTGTTTTAACGCCTGCCCTGATTTCAGCGCAGGCGTTTTTTTCTTTCAGGGATAGGGTAAACGGAAGTTTTTTGGCAGGAAAAGCACTATCGCCTCAAATGAGGCGATAGTCAGGTTAGATTACTGCTGAGGATTGTTGTGCAGCGTTAACAGCAGGCCGTCACGGCGCATGGTTGCCGCTTCTTCCGGCTGATGCAGACGGTCCAGCGTATCGGCCAGCCATGCGTAATCAAAGGCATCCGGACGCTGCTTAAGCGCGGCGCGGAAGGCGACGCAGGCCTCCTGCCATTCGCCGTGGCGCATCAGCGACTGACCCAGCGTGCTCCACAGCAGCGGACGGTCGCCGACGGCTTTGATCTGCTGGCGCAGCACTTTCTCCAGTTGCTCTGGATTATTGGTCTTCAGCCGCGGAATAGGCATCACCAGGCGGTCGTCATACTGCTTCTTCAGACCGTCGATAATAATCTGCTGCGCGGTATCGTGATCGTCGCTCTCGATCAGGCGTTCGGCCATCGCGACCTGCAGCGGTATCAGCGCGCGCGTTTTACGGCTCTGGTTGCGCCACCATTCGCGCAGCCCTTCGCTGCCGCCGTCGGCTAGCGCTTTGTCCATCAGGCCAATCCACGCCAGTTGTTCCAGCGCGGCGCGGTGCTCTTCATCCGCGACGTTGGCTTTCGCCATGGACGGGATGATGTCCAGCAGGGAATTCCACGCGCCGGTACGGGTGTAGGCCTGCTCGGCAAGACGCAGTACCTCCGGATGGCGCGGGGTCACTTCCAGCAACTTATCGATGCCGTGACGGGCGGCGTGGTTTTCGTTACGCGCCAGCTGTAAGCGCACGCGGGTAATTTCAACCGGAATCAGATCGTCGCCAGCCAGTTCGGCGGCGCGCTCAAGATGTTGATTGGCGCGCGCTTCATCGCCGCGCTGCTGGGCCGCTTCCGCCGCCAGCAGATAGTTTACTACCGGTTGCTCCGCATGATCGGCATTTTTTGCCATCAGCTTCTCAACCTGCTGGTAGTCGCCTTCCGCCAGTTTTAACAGCGCCTGCTCGGTTTGCTTACGGGCGCGGCGGCGTTTACGGCCAACGAACCAGCCGCGGGTATGCGCGCCGGTACGGAAAATACGGCGTAGCAGCCACTCGATGGCGAACAGCACCACCATCGTGAGGATCATGATGATCACAAGGCCCGTTACGCTGGTTTCGATATTGTAGTTATCGGTCTGGATCAGGACGTAGCCCTGGTGACCGGCGATCATCGGTCCGACGACGATCCCGGCAATCAGCAGTGCGAAAAGCAGGAGAATTTTCAGCATCGGTTATTCTCCTTGCGGCGCAGAGGCTGGCGCGGTCGGTTCTGGAGCGGCTACCGCCGCCGCAGGCTGAGCCATTAAATTACGCACCCGGGTTTGCATCAGCTTTTCCAGCAGACTCTGGCTCTGCAGCGTTTCCGGCACGCTCATGGTAATGCTTTGTTGGCTGAGCTTATCCACTTCTTCAAGGAAAGCCTTGGTGGTGGCGTCTTCGGTATCGTAATAAGCGCGAACCCAGGTGGAGACGTTTTCCAGCGCCTGTTTATAGGTTTCTTCCTGGTGGCGCGGCACCGCCTGAGCGGCAACCAGCAGGCGAGAGCGGATATTTTCGCGCAGATAGACGTCCTGATTCGGCGCCAGCAGCGGCACCGCCGTTTCGTCGCGGCGACGTATGGTAATAAAACTGTCCATAAAGTTCTGCCAGCTTTTCTGCAGGTTAACGCGCCATTCGCCGATGGAGCTGGAGAGTTCGTCGCTATCGGCATCCATCGGGGAATCGTCGTCGTTATTGTCAGCGAGGCGCAGATTATCGATTTGATTCGCCAGCTGGTTAACTTTAAGAATAATGCCGTCGTAGTCCACCTGGCTTACCGCTGACAAAGAGGCGATATCGTCGGTGATGGCGCGGCGCGCGCCGATAAGGCTGGGATCGTTCATGTCGGCAAGGCTGGCATCGGCGCTTTTCAGCAGCGCGGCGGCGGTCGTGACGTCCTGATCGCTCCACAGCTTACGTCCCGCCAGCTTGACGAGGAAGTCGGCCTGCGCCAGTAGCCAGGTTTTGGCATCGCTGCCGGAAATTACGGCGACTTTCTGTTGCACTTCATCAAGCTGTTTGGCCAGCGTTTCCTGCTGGCGTTTGGCTTCGCTCAACTGGTCAGCCTGCTGTTTGATGATACCTTCCAGCTCGCTTTTTTGGCTGTCCTGCGCTTTTTGCAGCGCCGCAACCTGGGTGGATAATTCGGCGCTGGTTTCGTTTTGGCGCGAGGCCAGCTGTTTGTTCAGACCATAGAGGCCAATGCCCGCGGCAATGGCGATGGCGATAGCGATCGCGCTGAGCGCCAGGCTGGTTTTGTTGCCGGCTTTTTTCTTATCATTGTTTTCTGGCTGTGGCGTGTTGTCCACGGCCTCCCTGGTCTCTTCAACCACGGCGGATTGATTTTGTTGTTCCGTCATTATGGCTTCCAATGTTGAGAGTTATTGTAATGCGCGTAGCAGCGCATCGTTGTCGGCGTTATCGGCAACCTGAATATCCTGCCAGCCCAATTCCCGGGCCTGAAGGGCCAGACGTTCGCTGACAACGACAAGGCTACAGTGCAGGAGCCATTGTTCGCGATACCACTGGGGTATTAACGACCACAATTGCTGCAGCATCTCACCGCTGGTGACCACCACCGTGGAGACCCCGCGAGACTGCCAGCGCATCGCCTCTTCCGCACCATCATAGTACTTCGCACAACGTTGATAACATTCACAAAATGTTACCTCGGCACCGCGTTCACGCAGCGTGGCGCCTAATAATTCCCGCCCGCCGTTGCCGCGCAGAATCAGGGCTTTCTTGCCCGCAATGTTTTGTAATTCAGGTAATTGTAGCAAGACTTCGCTGATTTCCCGATCTAACGGGTAACGGATGTTTTTCCCGCTAACCGTATGCAGGGCCAGCGCGGTCGTGCGGCCTATAGAGAAATAGGCGGGGGTGGAAGGCCAGCATTGGCCCTCCTGCAGCAGACGGGCATGGGCGAACTCTACCGCATGCTGCGACAGCGCGAACAACAGATCGTCCGCGCCTAATTCAGCCAACCGACGCGGCAGCGCTGCCAGCTCGCGCCCGGGAGTGAATTCAATCAGCGGGAAGCTCCAGGCCACGCGTCCCAGCGCGCGCAGGCGGCTGACTAACTCTTCACCTTGCGGTAGCGGACGGGTGACCAGGATACTCATCGCGGCGCTTCTCCATCATAGACGGCGGCGAGGATCTCGCGGGCGCCGTTATTCAGCAGTTCTTCCGCCAGCGAAACCCCGAGAGCTTCCGCCTCTTCCGGACGCCCGCGCCGCTCGCCGCGCACGACCTGAGAGCCATCCGGCGCGCCCACCAGCGCTCGCAGCCATAGCTCGCCGTTGTTCAATTCGGCATAGCTGCCGATCGGCACCTGACAGCCGCCTTCGAGGCGGGTATTCATCGCCCGCTCGGCGCGCACGCGCACGGCAGTTTCCGTATGGTTAAGCGGCGCTAACAGCGCTTTGGTCCATTCATCGTCAAGGCGGCATTCGATACCGACTGCGCCCTGGCCGACGGCCGGCAGGGATTGTTCAGGCGACAGCGGCTGGCGAATACGCGCTTCCAGTTTCAGGCGCTTTAGCCCGGCGGCCGCAAGGATAATGGCGTCATATTCGCCGTTATCAAGTTTGCCCAGTCGCGTGCCAACGTTGCCGCGCAAAGAGCGAATCACCAGATCCGGGCGCTCGGCGGCCAGCTGGCACTGGCGGCGTAAACTTGACGTGCCAACGATGCTGCCGGCCGGCAGTTCGTCAATTGAGGCATAGTGATTGGAGACAAACGCGTCGCGCGGATCTTCGCGTTCGCAGATGGTGACCAACCCCAGGCCTTCAGGGAATTCGACCGGGACATCTTTCATCGAATGGACGGCGATATCGGCGCGGCCTTCGATCATGGCGAGCTCTAACTCTTTCACAAATAAGCCCTTGCCGCCCACCTTCGCCAGGGGCGTATCAAGGAGCACATCGCCGCGGGTGACCATCGGCACCAGCTCAACGGCAAGCCCCGGATGGCAGGACTCCAGACGCTCTTTCACATAATGTGCCTGCCATAGCGCAAGCGGACTTTGCCGTGTGGCAATTCTCAAAACTTTGTCTAACATGCTTGTTACCGTCATTGTCGACCACGAGCCATCCTAACATTGTTGCTTTATGGATGTTAGTTTCACGGTTAATGTGGGATTCTGGCATGACGCCTTTTAACGTTTCATGCGCGTGCGGTTGCCGCAAGCGTAGTGGGGAATTTACACCCGCCAAACGGTGCTACACTTGTATGTAGCGCATCTTTCTTTACGGTCAACC
>CABUCP010000325.1 GCA_902490055.1 uncultured Klebsiella sp.
AAGGCCCTAAATCGACTAACCCGCTGGCTTTCCGTCACTACAACCCGGATGAACGGGTGTTGGGCAAACGTATGGAAGAGCACCTGCGCTTTGCGGCCTGCTACTGGCACACTTTCTGCTGGAATGGCGCGGATATGTTTGGCGTGGGGTCCTTCGATCGCCCATGGCAGTATCCGGGCGAAGCGCTGGAGATGGCGAAACGTAAAGCCGATGTAGCATTCGAATTTTTCCACAAGTTGAATGTGCCGTATTACTGCTTCCACGACGTTGACGTTTCCCCGGAAGGCGCGTCGCTGAAGGAATACAGCAATAACTTCGCGCAAATGGTCGACGTGCTGGCGGAAAAACAACAGCAAAGCGGCGTGAAGCTGCTGTGGGGCACGGCAAACTGCTTTACCAACCCGCGCTACGGCGCAGGCGCGGCGACTAACCCAGACCCGGAAGTCTTCAGCTGGGCGGCGACTCAGGTGGTTACCGCGATGAACGCTACCCACAAACTGGGTGGTGAAAACTATGTACTGTGGGGCGGTCGCGAAGGCTATGAAACCCTGCTGAATACCGACCTGCGTCAGGAGCGTGAGCAGATTGGCCGCTTTATGCAGTTGGTGGTAGAGCACAAACACAAAATTGGCTTCCAGGGCACGCTGCTGATCGAGCCGAAGCCGCAAGAACCGACGAAACATCAGTATGACTATGATGCTTCCACCGTTTACGGCTTCCTCAAACAGTTCGGTCTGGAAAAAGAGATTAAACTGAACATTGAAGCCAACCACGCGACGCTTGCCGGTCACTCTTTCCATCACGAAATCGCGACGGCTATCGCGCTTGGCCTGTTCGGTTCGGTTGACGCCAACCGCGGTGATGCGCAGCTGGGCTGGGATACCGACCAGTTCCCGAATAGCGTCGAAGAGAACGCGCTGGTTATGTATGAGATCCTCAAAGCAGGTGGTTTCACGACCGGCGGCCTGAATTTTGACGCCAAAGTCCGTCGCCAGAGCACCGACAAATACGATCTCTTCTACGGCCATATCGGCGCGATGGACACCATGGCGCTGGCGCTGAAAGTCGCGGCGCGCATGATTGAAGACGGCGAACTGGATAAACGCGTGGCGAAACGCTACGCCGGCTGGAATGGCGAACTGGGTCAGCAGATCCTCAATGGGCAGATGACGCTAACCGACATCGCTCAGTATGCTGCGCAGCATAACCTGGCGCCGCAGCACCACAGCGGTCACCAGGAACTGCTGGAAAACCTGGTGAATCATTATCTGTTCGATAAGTAATGCCAACACCATGCCCGGCGCGTCCGGGCATGGGCAATAACCTGTCTTACTGCGCCACGCTTTGCCGTGGCGTTCGCGTTAAGGAGACGCAGCATGTATATCGGGATTGATTTAGGGACCTCGGGCGTAAAAGCCATTCTGCTCAACGAGCAGGGCGATGTGCTGGCGACGCATACCGAAAAACTGACCGTCTCGCGCCCGCACCCGCTCTGGTCCGAACAAGATCCCGAACAGTGGTGGCAGGCGACGGACCGTGCGATGCAAGCGCTGGGAGCGCAACATTCCCTGCGCGAGGTCAAAGCCTTAGGGATCGCCGGGCAGATGCACGGCGCCACGCTGCTCGATAAACAGCAACGCGTGCTGCGCCCGGCGATTTTATGGAATGACGGCCGCTGCGGCGAAGAATGTATGCTGCTGGAAGAAAAAGTCAGCGCTTCGCGACAGATAACCGGCAACCTGATGATGCCGGGGTTCACGGCGCCTAAGCTGCTGTGGGTGCAGCGCCATGAAGCCGATATCTTTAAGCAGGTTGATAAGGTTTTGTTGCCGAAGGATTACCTACGTTTGCGGATGACCGGCGAGCTCGCCAGCGATATGTCCGATGCCGCCGGCACGATGTGGATGAACGTCGCGCAGCGCGACTGGAGCGACGAGATGCTCGCCGCCTGCGGGCTGAGCCGCGACAACATGCCCGCGCTGTTTGAAGGCTGCGAGGTTACCGGGCAGCTGCGCGCCGATGTGGCTCAGTCGTGGAATATGCCGCCGGCGCTGGTGGTCGCGGGCGGCGGCGATAATGCGGCGGGCGCCGTTGGCGTCGGCATGGCGGATGCCGGGCAGGCGATGCTGTCGCTTGGCACCTCCGGCGTCTATTTCGCCGTCAGCGACGGTTTTCTGAGTAAACCGGAAAGCGCGGTACATAGCTTCTGCCATGCGCTACCGGGACGTTGGCACCTGATGTCGGTGATGCTCAGCGCCGCATCCTGTCTGGATTGGGCGGCGAAGCTAACGGGGCTAGAGAGCGTACCGGCGCTGATCTCCGCGGCGCAGGCGGCCGATGATAGCGCCGATCCGGTATGGTTCCTACCCTATCTTTCTGGCGAACGTACGCCGCACAATAATCCGCAGGCGAAAGGCGTATTCTTCGGTCTTACGCATCAGCATGGCCCGGCCGAACTGGCGCGAGCGGTACTGGAAGGGGTGGGCTATGCGCTGGCGGACGGCATGGATGTCGTGCACGCCTGCGGCGTAAAACCGCAAAGCGTTACGCTTATCGGCGGCGGCGCGCGTAGCGCGTACTGGCGGCAAATGCTCGCCGATATTAGCGGCCAGCAGTTGGATTTTCGCACCGGCGGCGATGTTGGCCCGGCGCTGGGGGCAGCAAGGCTGGCGCAGCTGGCTATGCATCAGGACGCCGCTTTTTCTGACTTTCTACCGCAGCTGCCGCTGGAGCAGGCGCACCGGCCTGATGCCCAACGTTTTGCCCGCTACGCGCCTCGCCGTGAAACGTTCCGCCAAATTTATCAGCAGCTTAAGCCGCTGATGTCATAAGTCCTCTTCGCCCCATATGATGGGGCGAATTCCTCCCGTGAATGATTCGTTCTTTATTGATTTAATTAACATATTTGTTTATTCCGAAATGTGGGTTTCGGCCTGTAGAAATCGCGGCAAGAGGCGATTCCCTGGTCATAATGATCGTTACCATGGCCAGGGAGGCGCAATGAAATTAAAACGTACAACGGCAAGGCTAGTCATGCTGCTGGGCTCGCTGGTTTACTTAATTGGGATCTGGCGAACCTGCCCATTATTCAGCGGTAAAGGTTATTTCCTCGGCGTACTGGTGATGGGAATGTTTGCAGTACTCACGCATCAGCGAACGGAGCTGGAAGCGCAGCGAGACGATGACTTTATCTCCCTGTGCCGGTTGGTGATTTTACTATCGGTGGGATTGCTGTTGATCGGCGCCTGGTTTGTCCCGGCGCCGTGGCGTGAAAAAAGCGTTTACGTAATGGCATGGTTTGTCTGTATGTACGGCGCGTCAGCAACGCCTTATCCAGCTAAAACCACAGAGCAGGCACACAAGAACTCCCCGGAATGAGTGATCTGCGGATGTGATTGCTCAGCTCACCAGCCGGCGGCGGTCAATGCGCTGTACTAGCATAGACAGCGCCAGGCTACCCAATAGCGCGGCGGCGAAAACCCACATAACATCCAGCAACGGCCAGCGGCTTAGCGTCAGGTCGCTGGCGCGCAGCGCGTGAATAAGCAGCGCATGGAAACCATAAATGCCCAGCGAATGACGAGCGATTAACGCGATGCCGGGGAGCTCACAACCGTTCAGGACATTCTTGCCCAACGTCAGCATTGATACCGCGCAGACAAACACCGCAGGCCCGCAGTACAGATACCAGGTATCGCCAAAATCGCCGCGCCATTGCAGTTCATGTCGCGTGCCGCGTGAGATAATCCATACCGCGGCGACAAACAGCAGCGCGCACAATAGCGTTAATCCTTTTTTGTCGGTGTTCATGGCGCCAATCGCCCGGCCCAGAATCCCGTACAGCACGTAGTAAAAGGTATCGCCGTTGATATACAGATTAACCGGCAACCATTCAATCCCGCCCGCTTTGATGCTCACCATATTGGGGTTGGCGATGACGCCAATCACCAGCATCAACGCCAGCAGCATTTTGCCGCTGACCTGTTTAACCTGAATCAGCGGCGAGAGCAGGTAAATCACCACGATAGCGAAGAAAAACCACAGGTGATAGAACACCGGTTTCTGCAGTAAATTCTTTAATGTCAGTTCAACGTTGATATGGGTAAACAGAGTGATATAGAGCAGCGCCAGGGCGCTGTAGAACAGGATGCATAGTGCGATACGCAGAAAATGGCGCGGTTTAGCGCTGCGCTCGCCAAAAAACAGGTAGCCTGAAATCATGAAAAATAACGGGACGCTGACGCGCGATGCCGAATTCAGCAGGTTGGCGATATCCCACTCGAATAAGCTAATGCTATGCGGGTGGGTAATAGACCAGGTGGTGCTATGGATCATCACCACCATCAAACAGGCTATGCCGCGCAAATTGGTAATCCAGTTAATTTTTTCCTGCATCTGCACCTCATGGTCCCCTGTGTA
>CABUCP010000326.1 GCA_902490055.1 uncultured Klebsiella sp.
CGCATTATACCGCAAACCTGGCTAGGGTCGTTTTCGCCCGGTAAACAGGCTGACCAGGAAAATGATAATACCGACAACGAAGACGATTTTGGCCGCCCACGCCGCGGTACCCGCCAGACCACCAAACCCCAATGCGGCGGCAATTAACGCGATAATCAGAAAAATAATGCCCCATCTAAACATACTGTTCTCCTTACCATATGATTAACGGTCGCTTTTCTGCGCGCTCAGGCCGCGCATACATCAACCCTGCGTACTACTCACGCAGCGGTTTTACCGCTGGCGAATATCTTTTAATGAATAACAATTACTGCACTTTAAGATCGTTCTTCACGCTCTTGACGCCGGTAACCGCTTTAGCAATATCTGCCGCGCGATCCACCTGCTTGCTGGATTCCAGGGTTCCGGAGAGATGCACCACTCCGTCGCTGGTTTCGACCGTCACCTTACGCGACGGCACGAGGTCGTCGGCAAGCAGTTTTGCCTTAACCTCGCTGGTGATAGCGGTGTCGCCGGCATAGCCCTTCAGGCTCGCCGATTTTTCGCCAGCTACGGTTAGCTTGTCGCTGACCGAGCTTACGCCCTCGATCCCTTTAGCCACGCTGACCGCCTGTGATTTTTGCTCGGCGCTCTCGACGGTGCCGCTTAAGGTCACCGCTTTATTTTCGGTTTTCACCGAGATATCGGTGCTGCGGATGCTTTTGTCATCAATCAGCGCCGCTTTAACGCGGGCGGTGATGGTGCTGTCATCCATAAAGTCGCCGACTTTATTGATCGATTTGTCGACGCTCTGCCCGGCGCTGGTAGCCGCGGCCTTGGCGCTATCGGTTGCTGTGGTTTCTGCATATGCTGAGGCACCGATGGTGGCCGAGCCTAAAAACAGGGCCAGCAGCAGCCTGGCTTTCTGTTGTCTGGTCATTGTTATGCCCTCGCAATATCTAGTTCAGTACGGCAAAAACGCGTCGTTAATGCCGACTGGTTTCTGAAAAGTGCTTAATAAATATAGTAGATGGCGGGCAACGCGGCGGGCAACTTGAACAAAAAAGCTACAATTGGCGCAGCTTTCAGAACTTTCTATGGTGAGGAAAAAGGCGGGGAAGAAGGCTGGAGCGCAGCGTAGCCGCGCTCCAGAGAGGTATTAGTGCTCGCGTGTTTTGCGGAACACCACGTCAGGATAACGCTCTTGCGTCAGGTTCAGGTTAACCATCGTTGGCGCGATATAGGTCAGATTATCGCCGCCATCGAGCGCCAGCTGAATTTCGTTCTTGCGTTTGAACTCTTCGAATTTCTTCACGTCGGTCGGCTCAACCCAACGCGCGGTGGCCACGTTGACGGATTCGTAAATCGCTTCAACGTTATATTCGCTTTTCAGACGCGCCACGACCACGTCAAACTGCAGTACGCCGACGGCGCCAACGATCAGGTCGTTGTTTGCGATCGGACGGAATACCTGCACCGCCCCCTCTTCAGACAGCTGAACCAGCCCTTTCAACAGCTGTTTCTGCTTCAGCGGATCTTTGAGACGGATACGGCGGAACAGTTCCGGCGCGAAGTTCGGAATACCGGTGAACTTCATCATTTCACCCTGGGTGAAGGTGTCGCCAATCTGGATGGTGCCGTGGTTATGCAGGCCGATGATATCGCCCGGATAAGCTTCTTCAACGTGGGAACGGTCGCCGGCCATAAAGGTCAGGGCGTCGGAAATCACCACGTCTTTACCAATACGTACCTGGCGCAGCTTCATGCCTTTTTCATATTTACCGGAAACCACGCGCATGAAGGCCACGCGGTCGCGGTGTTTCGGGTCCATGTTGGCCTGAATTTTAAAGACGAAACCGGTGAATTTCTCTTCATCCGCGGTCACTTCGCGGCTGTCGGTCTTGCGCGGCATCGGCGCCGGCGCCCACTCCACCAGGCCATCAAGCATATGGTCAACGCCGAAGTTACCTAATGCGGTACCGAAGAACACCGGGGTGATTTCGCCTGCCAGGAACAGCTCTTTATCAAACTCGTTCGATGCGCCCTGCACCAGCTCCAGTTCATCGCGTAATTGCTGAGCCAGATCGTCGCCTACCGCCGCGTCTAAATCCGGGTTATTAAGGCCCTTGATAATGCGCACTTCCTGGATGGTGTGGCCTTTACCGGTCTGATACAGGTAGGTTTCATCTTTATAGAGATGATAAACACCCTTGAACAGCTTGCCGCAGCCGATAGGCCAGGTGATCGGCGCGCAGCCGATTTTCAGCTCGTTTTCGACTTCATCCAGCAGTTCCATCGGATCGCGGATGTCACGGTCAAGTTTGTTCATGAAGGTGAGGATCGGCGTATCGCGCAGGCGGGTGACTTCCATCAGCTTGCGGGTACGATCTTCGACGCCTTTCGCCGCATCGATAACCATCAGGCAGCAGTCGACCGCCGTCAGCGTACGGTAGGTATCCTCGGAGAAGTCTTCGTGCCCCGGGGTATCCAGCAGGTTAACCAGGCTATCGTGATACGGGAACTGCATCACCGAGGTGGTAATCGAGATACCACGCTGCTTTTCCATCTCCATCCAGTCGGACTTAGCATGCTGGCTGGAGCCGCGGCCCTTCACGGTACCGGCGGTCTGAATCGCCTGTCCGAACAGCAACACTTTTTCAGTGATGGTGGTTTTACCGGCATCCGGGTGAGAAATAATGGCAAAAGTGCGGCGTTTGGCCACCTCTTGCAGATAAGGAGACAACGTCATAATTCAATCTTCTAAGTAAACGCGGCAATGGGCCGCGCATGTGGAATACGAAAAATTGCGGCTATTTTACCCATCAATGGGGGGGAGGCAATTAGTGTTTACACAGGAGTTGCTCCAGTTCGCTTAAAGAGGTCACCGTCCAGTCAGGCCGCAGGTCGGCCGGCAGCGTCTGTTGGTGGGCATTCAACCAGCAGGTCGCCAGCCCGGCATTGACGCCGCCACGGATGTCCGACTCGGCGGTATCGCCAACCATCAGCACCCTGTCGCGCGACGGATTTCCCGCCTGCGCCAGCGCGTAGTCGAAGATGCGCGCATCCGGTTTAGCGACGCCGACTTCCTCGGAAATAACCAGCAAATCAAAGTGATCGCGTAAGCCGGTCCGCTCCAGGCGAATCTGCTGCAGTGAGGTAAAACCGTTGGTAATAATCCCCATTTTTACCTTGCCCTGCAGCGAATCCAGCAGCGGCACCGCGCCAGGCAGCGGCGCGCAGATTTCCGCCATCGCATTCATAAAGGCATCATTGAGTTCGCCCGGCGGCACGTTTAATCGCTCCGCCCAGCTATCAAAACGCTGATGTTGCAGCTGCAGCGAGGTAATCGCGCCGTTTTGATAATCCACCCACAGCGGCTTATTCACGGCCTGATAGTCCTGAAAATCTTCGGCGGTAAACGTCACGCTATAGTCGAGAAACATCCGCTGTAAACCGGTGAAGGAATCAAACGTAAACAGCGTTTCATCGGCATCAAAGAAAATCCAGTCCCATTTCATCGTATCACCTTGTCTTACATACTGATTGGCAGAGCCATTATAATTGCGTCCTCACGCCCGTCGGCCGTAGGGTAGTAGTTGCGGCGGATAGTCGCCTCGTTAAAGCCTAAGCTTTCATAGAGCGCGATGGCGGCGACATTAGATGCCCGCACCTCCAGCCACAGCGTGACGACGCCGAGTTTTTCTACTTCATCGATGACATGTTCCAGCAACTCCCGCCCCAGGCCGCGGCGCTGGAAAGCCGGATCGACGGCGATATTGAAGAGCGTCGCTTCATCGAGGACGATCTGGGTAATCGCGAAAGCCGCCATTTCCCCATCAACCGCCAGTTGGTAATTCAGATAACGTTCACCCTGATTGCTGGCCAAGGTTTGTTCGCTCCACGGAAAGGCGTGGGCGCGTTTTTCGATTTGCCAGGCGTTGGATAAATCAGCCGTGCTGAGGGTAGAAATCGTGTTCATGTGCGCAGATTTGTTGCCAGAGCGCGATACGAGCCGGCGCGCTGGTCCGGAGTTCATTAAAAACGGGCGTCGATACCTGGGCGCCCGCCAGCGACAGCGGCGTCTCGCAGCCCAGTCGCCAGCTGTTACAGCGGCTATTCTGCGGCAGCATCGCCACGCGATCCGGCGTAAGCTGCAGTACCTGATCGGCGGTAAGGGAAAGCGCGCGCAGAACGTCGCTAATAAGCGGTTCAGTCAGCGACGGCGGGGTTTCCGCCACCATCACCAGACGAATATGTTCAGGAAGCGAGATAGCGATTTCGCCCTGCAACGCCCCCGGGCGACGCAGCGACCACTGGGTAATCCCCAGTTGCTGTAATTGCCAGTCTCGTCGGGAAGTCATAGCGAAACACTCCTGTTAAACAAGCGCGCAATATAGCAAATCCGTCGTATCTGCGCCAACAAACTACTATAATC
>CABUCP010000327.1 GCA_902490055.1 uncultured Klebsiella sp.
TAAACAGAATATTGAGCGCGTTAGGGATCGCCGTCGGCCCCAGCGCGATGTCCGGATACGGAATCGGCGTCGGCGCCGGTGTTGGCGTCAGGCAGACGTCGGGAAACGCTAAATCGACACCAAATAGCTGGCAGTTGGCAAACATGATTAGCTCCTTAGCCCATGTGGATCTGTTCTGAATCGACTTTGGTGATCGCTTTTGAGGTGATTACCGTATTGTGCGCATGTAGCCGGGCATAATCCTCTGCTTTCATATCCAGCTGCCCGGCACGCACCTGCTCGGTCTGGCGGGTGGTACGCAGCAGATTGTGGCTGATTTGCGTGACGGTTTGCCAGACGGATTCGGCCCGCTTGCCGACAATACGTGACAGCGTCACCCATGCCGAGAGTTTATCGCCGCTGTAGTTCATTTCGCTGATATGGCAGTCTCCCTGCGCGGCGTTGACGCACAGGCTCTGGCCGCTGAGGCTGAGTTCGCCTGCGCTGCGGATATGCAGGTCGCCTGGTACGCTAAGCTCTGCCTGACGATTCTCATCGCGTTCCAGCACTGCTAAAAGCCAGATTTGGTTATCGACGCTGCTAATGAGTACATGGTCTCCCACTTGCGGTGCGATCACACAGCTGACCGCCCGGCGGCAGTGCCAGCCGCGCCCTTCGTGCTCTACGGTCATGCTACCGTCGGCAAAACAGTGGGTCACCGTGCCGGAGGCATGGACCGGCGGCATCACCGCCTGGGCAAGTTTATGGTTAATAGTTGTCATATGTGCTCTCCTCAACAACGGCTGTGACGCTGGGCGCTCCACGCCTCAGCGGATAATAGTTCTTCATCGTATTCCAGGATCCCCTGGCGACCGTTAAACAATGCTTCGTCCTGGCGGGCGCGATGCAGACGGGTGCGGGAAAAGATTGCGCCGCGCAGATCCGCCTGGCGCAGATCGGCGCCTGAGAAATCGCTCCACGTCAAATCGCAGAGGGCAAACCGTGCCCCGGCGGCCTGAGCCTGCTGCAGTATGCTCTGGAACAACCGGCTCTGGCTAAAGTCTGCCTGCTCCAGCAACGCCCCCACAAATATCGCTTGATCAAACAGGCTGCCGCGGCACTGGGCGCCGCACATATCCGCTTCCATAAACAGCGCCTGGCTGGCATTGACCTGATTGAGCTGAGCCTCACGCAGCGAGGCGCCTTTGAAATTACACTGGGTTAGCTGGGCGCCGTTAAAGTTGGCGCCATCCAGCGGGCAATCGGTGAACTGGCAGCCGGTGAAGCCCTGACGAGAATAGTCCTTTCCGCGCTGGTCGCACTGGAAGAACACGACACGATCGAACTGCATCCCGTTCAGCGCGGTAGCCCGTAGATCGATGTGATAAAAGGTGGTCAACAGGCCGCGGCTTTGCATAAAGCTGGCGTGAGTCAGGTCCGATTCATAAAACACGCTGCGTTCCAGCGTCGAATCATTAAAACAACCGTCGTTAAGCTGGCAACGCATAAACTGGCTACTTTGTAATGTTGTCGCCGAGAAATCGCTTTCTTGCAGGTCGCACTGATTAAACACGCAGCCATCAAGCGCGGTTCCGGCGGCCTGAAGGTGGGCCATTTCACACTGGTTGAACGTTGTTTGCTTAAGCCGGGAACCCTGCAGCTGCAGGTTCTGTAACTGACATTCGGTAAACAGGGTTTCATGAAGATTGGCATTTTGCAGGTTGGCGCCGCGTAGCGACACCTCCTGAAACAGGCCGCCGGACAGATCGCAGCCCTGCAGGTTCATACCATCCAGCGAGAGTTCACTGAGCGGCTCGCCGTTTTTGATGCGCTGGACGATATCCTCCGGGATCAGCATCGTCATATCACTTCTCCATCACGCTTCGGTAGCGTTTTAAGCCGTTTGGTCCATGCGCCATCCAACTGCGTGGTCTTGCTGGTAAAGGATTGCGAAAGATCGGCGCGGAACAGATTGGCGCCGTTGAAACGGGCGCCTCCAAGCTGGCTTTTTTGCAGCAGCGCGCCCATCAGATTCGCGTCGGTAAAATCAGCCTCGCGGAAATCGGTACGAACAAACAGGCTGCCGACCAGATTAGCGCGCACAAAGTTTGTCTCGCGACAATCGGCTTCACTCAGATCGCTGTTTTCAATTTTCGCCAGCTCAAAGCGTGCGCCCTGCAATGGCGTCTGGCGCAGATTGCTCTGCCGCAGCGTGGCGTGGCTGAAATTGCTGCCGACGAGCGAACTTTCTGAAACCGCAGCGCTGGCCACCCACGTTGAGCCGCTAAAATCAGCGTTCTCCGCTTTGGTCTGTACCAGCGAGCAGCTATCCAGCGTAGCTTGATGGAAAACTGCCCCCTCCAGCTGTGATTGTAAAAACGAGCATTTATGCAGCCGCGCATGGCTGAAGTCAGGTTCTGCCAGCGTCAGCTCCATAAAGACGCAGCCATCCAGTTCGGCGCCATTGAAACGGCAATTAATCAGGCTTATTTCCCGCAGGATCAACGTTTTCAGCGTGGCGTTATCGAAAGTACATTGCTCAAACAGCGCATTCTGTAGCTGGCTATCGTCAAAGCGCGCGCCGCTAAAATCGCTTTGATGACACTCCGCCAGCGCCAGACTGGCGCCGGTAAAATCGCAGTTACGCAGCGACGAGTGCTGTAGCTCCGCTCTGGCGAGCACCGCCCCCTGAAAACGTGCGTTATCCAACTGGCAGTGGCTAAGGTCCGCGCATTCCAGTAACGCCTTATCAAAGTTGGCGCCGCGAAAATCCATGCCGGAAAAATCGACGCCGGTCAGGTCCATGCCGCTAAAATCACCGCCCTGCGCCATGGTGCGCTCAGCGTGCTGGCGTAGGATCAGCGCCAGATCGCCCTTCAGCCTGACCGCCGGCGGCTGATGCTGCACCGCAGCCAGGTACATCTGATGTAGCGCCTCGCGCGTTTGCCTGCGCTTTTTCTCGCTCAGTTCCTGCTGATGCTGTTGGAGCATCTCCTGCATCCGATGCATCGATTCGGGGCCGCGTGGTTGGTTTTTATCTTTATCTAACTGCGGATATTGCGCCTCCATCTCACGCTTGCGCTGTTCCGCATCATCCTGCATTTCCTGCGCCCGACGCTCCATGTCGGCTATAAACTCCGGCAGGTCTTCAAGCTTCGGCAAGGTGGGCTCGTCGATCTCCGAAAGCAGGCTATCAATATCGCCACCGCTGGCCTCAATGGCGGCACGATGCTGATCGCGCAGCAGACGAGCGCGATTTTTCATATTCTCCTGCTGCGGGCTGGGCGACTGTTCAATTTCATTGTCGATCCACGGGCCAATAATCTCCTCCGGCAACAGATCTTTTTCGCGAAAGGAGAATAGCGCGCCCTTTTCTTTATCCATGCGCTGAGCCAGTACCTTACGGTAGTGATTAAGCGAGCGGGCGGCGCCCTCTTTTTCCAGCGCCGGGATTAGCTGCAGGACATCGGCAGCATCGTCTTCATTGATGCGAATGTGCCCCTGCCAGATAAGCATCATTTGTTCTCTATGGGGAAAGAACCATACCGTAGTGGCGCGTAAGGCTATCTCTTCAAATAACGTTTCATCCGCGCGCTGGCGGTTGATAAAACAGCGTGCCTGCCATGGCGGCAGCTGGCCTTCCTGCAATGGTTTCTCGGGATGCATATTCCAGACCCGCCATTTCGCGCCTGGCGGTAAGGTATCCCGATCCTCCCACCATTGATCCGGGCTGGCGGCGTTAAAAACTTTCCAGTCAATATCGCGGGCAAATCCAGGAAATTCGTTTTGAAGCCAGCTGGCATCGTATTTTTTGCCCATTCGGCTAAACCGCCGCGGCCACTGAATATCCAGTGGGCCAAAGCTCGCTGGCTGTGGTTTCTGCCCTGGTGAGGTGATGCGTCCTTCCAGCGGTTCAATATTCGGCAAAGGCCGGGGGTCTTTTCCCGATTGCTTGTGCGACGCAAAACCGATGCCGTGCGGGTTATCGGCAAAATCGCCGCCGCCAAAGGCGCGGCTCCAGTCAAGGCGCATTTCGCTGAACGGCTGTGCGCGGGTCATGCGTTGACCGTTCCACTGGCGATCGCCGAACACCACCAGCGACTTGCTAAGCTTGTCGATATCAATGCGCGCCACGCAGGCGTTTTTTTCCTGTTGATGATGGGTATAGGCAAAGCCGGTGGCGAGAAATTCGGCGCGGACTTTAGGGATCGCCATATCCACCACGCCACCGCTGGTTTGCAGTTCGTCGGCGGCAAGCTGCCACAGTTCCATCTCCGGGCGCAGCTGCGGGTTTGGCCCCATATCGGCCAACGCCAACACCGAAACGCCAAGATAATTTTTGCCCTGCCAGCGGAATGGCCGGTTAAGTACGCTCAGGCGTAAGGGTTTAATGATTTTCATAGGAGATCTTTTTTTTATATTGCTG
>CABUCP010000328.1 GCA_902490055.1 uncultured Klebsiella sp.
TGCATTAGTACATCCAGGGTGAAGGAGGCAGGGGCAATAATCTGGAACTTACAAAAATCTAGTTTTACGGCGCAGGGGATTTTTCCGTTAGCTGGCTATGGTACTGGCGGCGGTACTCGGAAGGCGAGCGTTCGGTGTTCTTGCGAAACAGGCGACAGAAGTAATTGCTATCGGCGAAACCGCAGGCGTGGGCGACGTCTTTGACTTTCATATCATGGCCCTTTAGCAACATGCGGGCCTGCTCGAGGCGGATATGATTCAGGTATTCGTTGAAGCCCATGGGCCCGCATTTCTGGAACAGGTGCGAGAGGTAGTTGGGGGAGAGATAAAATGCCTGGGCGACGGATTCCCGGCTCAGCGGCTCAGCGTAATGAATGTCGATGTACTGACGGATCGCGTCAAACAGCGCCTGGCTACGCGACGAGGTTTGCGCCTGGCTGCCGAGCAGATCGGTGCAATGGCTGAGCAGACTAATGACGATGCTGCGGGCGGTTTGTTGCTCCTGCGGCTGCATCCGTATTTCGTTCAGCGCCTGCAGCAGAAAGGAACCGACGCGCGGCCCCCGGCGCGGTATCTGCAGTTTTTCGACTACTGCGGCGGTTTCGCCATCCCAGCGTTGCAGCGCGAACTCCAGCTGTTGTTTGTCGAACAGGATGCTTAACAGCAGGCCGGGCGTTTGCCACTGCGGCCAGTTCCAGCTAGCGGCTGGGATATACAACACGTCTCGCGCGCCCAGCGGAGCGGCGTTATCGCCGAGCGCGCGATCGCGCATCTGACCGTCGATGATGATATTCAGCCGCGGAAAATCAACCTGCACCGCCTGTTCAGCGGGCGAACGCGCCTCGCCGACGAAATGGATTCGACCAATCCCATTTGGCCTTTTTAGCAATGAATCAATAAGTTGATTGATGTTGTTATCCATTTTCGCCCCGCGAAATTCGCCATGCCTTTCATCATACCGGACATGTTTCCTGGATGAAAAGTTCCCGGCTTGCCGCTATTGCGTCTCATTGTGGTTATGTTATATCGTAACATATTATTGCAAGCGATATTGAACTCAGGAGAGAGTGATGACCAGAAAGATCCCCGTGCTCGCGTTTGGCTTCGGCATGGCGCTCGCCAGCGCCCAGGTTTTTGCCCACGGCAACCATAGCCATGGCCCGGCGTTAACCGAAACGGAACGGCAGGCCAGCGAAGGTATTTTTGCCGATAAAGATGTGAAGGACCGCGCGCTGAGCGATTGGGATGGCATCTGGCAGTCGGTGAATCCGTATCTGCTGAACGGCGATCTCGATCCGGTGCTTGAGCAGAAGGCGAAGAAACCGGGTGGTAAAAGCGTGGAAGAGTACCGCGCCTACTATAAGAAGGGTTACGCTACTGATGTGGAGCAGATTGGTATTGAAGATAACGTGATGGAATTTCACGTCGGCAAGACCGTCAATAGCTGCAAATATCGCTATTCCGGCTACAAAATTCTGCATTACGCCTCCGGTAAAAAGGGCGTCCGTTACCTGTTTGAGTGCCAGCAAGGCGACGCCGGAGCGCCGAAATTCGTCCAGTTCAGCGACCATATTATTGGCCCGCGTAAATCACAGCATTTCCATATTTTCATGGGTAATGAATCTCAGGAGGTATTGCTGAAAGAGATGGATAACTGGCCGACCTATTACCCCTATGCGCTGCATAAAGAGCAGATCGTTGACGAGATGCTACACCACTGATGATGCGGAAAATCCCCCGACCAGGCGGCCGGGGGAAGCATTGATTAACCGGTATTACGCATCCCGGCCGCGACGCCGGCAATCGTGACCATCAGCGCCTGCTCAACGCGCGCATCCGGTTCCTTGCCGGCTTCCTCAGCCTGACGCGAACGGTGCAGCAGTTCGGCCTGCAGGACGTTCAGCGGGTCGGTATAGATGTTACGCAACTGGATTGATTCGGCAATCCACGGCAGGTCGGCCATCAGATGGGAGTCGTTGGCGATAGCCAGGACGACGGCGATATCGGCGGTCAGCAGTTTACGCAACTCTTCACCCAGCTTCCACAGCTCCGGCTTCACCAGCCGCTGATCGTAGTACTCCGCCAGCCACAGGTCGGCTTTTGAGTAGACCATCTCCAGCATGCCCAGACGCGTCGAGAAGAACGGCCAGTCGCGGCACATGCTTTCCAGCTCGCTCTGCTTACCCCCTTCGACCACTTTCTGCAGCGCCGCGCCGGCGCCAAGCCAGGCGGGCAGCATCAGGCGGTTCTGGGTCCAGGCGAAGATCCACGGGATGGCGCGCAGCGACTCGACGCCGCCGGTCGGGCGACGTTTCGCCGGACGCGAGCCAAGCGGCAGTTTGCCCAGTTCCTGCTCCGGGGTTGCGGAGCGGAAATAAGGGACGAAGTCTTTGTTTTCGCGCACGTAGCCGCGGTACATCTTGCAGGAGACGTCGGACAGTTCGGCCATAATCTCGCGCCACTGCGGTTTTGGCTCCGGCGGCGGCAGCAGGTTGGCTTCCAGAATCGCGCTGGTGTACAGCGACAGGCTGCTGATAGTGACTTCCGGCAGGCCGTATTTAAAGCGGATCATCTCGCCCTGTTCGGTAACGCGCAGGCCGCCTTTCAGGCTGCCCGGCGGCTGTGAGAGCAGCGCCGCGTGCGCTGGGGCGCCGCCACGACCGATAGAGCCGCCGCGACCGTGGAATAGCGTCAGTTCGATACCGGCTTTTTCGCAGGTTTTAATCAGCGCGTCCTGAGCCTGGTACTGCGCCCAGGAGGCGGCCATCACGCCCGCATCCTTGGCCGAATCGGAATAACCGATCATGACCATCTGTTTGCCCTGAATAAAGCCGCGATACCAGTCGATATTCAGCAGTTGGGTCATGACGTCATTGGCGTTGTTCAGATCGTCCAGCGTTTCAAACAGCGGCGCGACCGGCAGCGCGAAGCCGATACCGGCCTCTTTTAGCAGCAGATGAACCGCCAGCACGTCCGACGGCGTTTTAGCCATTGAGATCACGTAGGCGGCGATCGATCCGCGCGGCGCTTCAGCGATCACTTTACAGGTATCGAGCACTTCGCGGGTTTCATCGCTCGGCTCCCACTGACGCGGCAGCAGCGGGCGTTTGGAATTCAGTTCGCGGATCAGGAAAGCCTGCTTATCGGCTTCTGACCAGCTTTCGTAATCGCCGATCCCGAGGTAGCGGGTCATTTCGCCCAGCGCTTCGGTGTGGCGGGTGCTCTCCTGACGAATATCGATACGCACCAGCGGCACGCCGAAAGACTTCACCCGGCGCAGGGTATCGAGCAGTTCGCCGTTGGCGATGATGCCCATGCCGCAGGCCTGCAGCGATTTATAGCAGGCGTACAGCGGTTCCCACAGCTGTTCGTTTTGCGTAATCAGCCCTGCCGGTTTCGGCAGTTTTTGGCCTTTCAGGCGCGCTTCCAGCCAGGCCTGGGTCTCCATCAGCTGGGTACGCAGCTTTTTCATCAGATAACGATACGGTTCTTGCGCGCCTTCCGCGCCGGCCAGATCGCGCAGCTCGTCGGTGCATTCCACCATCGACAGCTCGGAGATCAGCACCTGAATATCTTTCAGGAACAGGTCGGTTGCTTTCCAGCGGCTGAGTAGCAGCACGTGGCGGGTGATATCGGCGGTGACGTTCGGGTTGCCGTCGCGGTCGCCGCCCATCCACGAGGTGAAGCGGACCGGCACAAAATCGACCGGCAACTGGTAGCCGAGATTGGCTTCCAGCTGTTCATTCAGTTCGCGTAGATAGTTCGGGACGCCTTCCCACAGGCTATTTTCCACCACCGCGAAGCCCCATTTGGCTTCATCGACCGGGGAAGGGCGATACTTACGAATTTCATCGGTATGCCAGGACTGGGCGATCAGCTGGCGCAGGCGGCGCATCAGTTGGTTGTGCTCGTAGTCGGCGATATCTTTGTTATCCAACTGCTTAAGGCAGTTGTTCACTTCCACCATTTTGTGGATCAGGGTCCGGCGGGTGATTTCAGTCGGGTGTGCGGTTAATACCAGCTCCAGCGACAGAGATTCCACCGCTTTCTTAATGGTGTCTTCGTTGAGATTGGGTTGGTCTTTGAGTTTTCTCAGGGTACGAGCAATAACTTCCGGATTGCTGGCAGCCTCGCCATTTGGCGAAATGCTGTGATATTGCTCAGCGGTATTGGCCAGGTTCAAAAACTGGCTGAAGGCGCGCGCCACCGGCAGCAGCTCGTCGTTCGACAAGTTTTGCAGCGTGGTGAGCAACTCCTGGCGATTGGCTTCATTGCCCGCGCGAGAAGATTTGGACAACTTACGGATAGTTTCGACACGATCAAGAATGTTTTCTCCTAGCGCATCCTTGATGGTATCGCCCAGCACCTTACCGAGCATACTGACATTACTACG